>JALAGK010000115.1 GCA_022712475.1 Enterobacteriaceae bacterium | reverse complement strand
GCGCAATAGAGCGAACCAAAAATACGCGGATGCTCGCGCAGTGCCTGTGTGAGCGAGTAGCCTTCAACCACCCTTGCCAGCACCGCATGCAGCACTCGCTTTACGCGTTTTTCTTCACTCTGCTGGGCCACCACACCAAGTGATTCGTCAAGCGGCAACCCAGCGGCCACCAGGGTGGCCAGCTGACGCATCAGCAGCGCCAGCGAAGCACCGGAAATACCGCGCTGCAACAAAGGGGCCCGACGTGCAGGACCCGGTTGCAGCTCCAGCACCAATAACCCCTGTTCGCGCAGCAGTTGCCCGGCCTGGCGCTCGTTTTCTGCGGCAATGCGCCCACGGCGATTTTTACCGCGGGTATCACGGGCCTGATAGCGGTACTCAACCATCTCAGAGACTCCGGGTGACGCGCGTGACCTCTTCCAGCGATGTCACTCCCGCGTAGACTTGCGCCAGTCCGTTCTGGTACAGCGTGTCGCCACACAGGTGCTGTGCCAGCTCCAGTTCGCCCGCCTCGTGCTGAATGGCGCTGCGCAGCGCGTCGTCCACCTTGAGCAATTCATAAATCGCGGTACGCCCGCGATAACCGGTGAAGTTACAGCGCTCGCAGCCAACCGGGCGATAAATTACGCGGCGGTCTTCCCGCTCCTGTGGGCGGCGGCAGTGCGTACACAGCAGGCGTACCAGACGCTGGGCCAGCACGCCAGTCAGCGACGTCGCCAGCAGAAAAGGCTCCACGCCCATATCCCGCAGGCGCGTCACGGCACCCGCAGCACTGTTGGTATGCAACGTTGAAAGCACCAGATGCCCGGTCAGCGAGGCCTGCACCGCAATCGCCGCGGTTTCGGCATCACGAATTTCGCCTACCATCACTACATCCGGATCCTGGCGCAAAATCGCACGCAGTCCCCGGGCAAAGGTCATATCGACTTTGCTGTTAACCTGGGTCTGTCCGATGCCAGGCAGGTCGTACTCCACCGGATCTTCCACGGTGAGAATATTGCGCTCTTTGCTGTTAAGTTCGCTCAGTGCCGCATAGAGCGTGGTGCTTTTGCCCGCGCCGGTCGGGCCAGTCACCAACAAAATGCCGTGCGGCTGGGCGAGAAGTCTCTCCATTTGCGCACGCAGTTCACCCGTCATACCCAGTGAGCTCAGGTCGAGCCGTACGCTGTTTTTATCCAGCAGGCGCAGCACCACGCGCTCACCGTGATTGACCGGCAGCGTTGACACGCGCACGTCAATGGCTCGCCCGCCAAGGCGCAGCGAAATGCGCCCATCCTGCGGCACGCGCTTTTCGGCAATATCGAGGCGCGCCATCACCTTGATACGCGAGACCAGCAGCGCGGCCAGGCGGCGCTGGGGCTGGAGCACTTCTCGCAGCACGCCATCCACGCGAAAACGAATGCTGAGCGAGCGCTCGAAGGTTTCGATATGGATATCCGACGCGCCCTCTTTAATCGCCTCGCCGAGCATGGCGTTAATCAGGCGGATAATCGGCGCGCCGTCATCGCTTTCCAGCAGGTCGTCCTGCTCCGGCAACTCTTCTGCCAGCGCGTAAAAGTCGGCTTCATTGCCAAGCTCGGCCATCACCCGCTGCACGTGCTCGCCCCCCTGCTGGTAGAGCTCAACCATCTGGCGCTCAAACGCTTCGTCATCAAGCACCGTCACCTGCATAGGTTCCCCCGCCACGCGCCGGGCCTCCTGAAGTGCCGCACAGGTCACCTCTGCACGACAGAGCAACTGCGCGCCTGTGCCATCGTGCGTCAGTAGCACGCCGTGGCGGCGTGCATAAGACGGCGTGAGCATGGTCATTTCACACCCGCGCTGTAAAAAAGCGCGATGGCGCTGCGTACTTCATTAAACCCCTGGCCTGCGCTTAGCTCCGGTAAGTCCAGGCGCGCGCTGCTGCCTGCACGCCACAACGCAGGCTGGCCGCCGTCGGCATCATCACGGTGAAACTGCTGATACTTCCCGGACGACGCGGCATCATAGTGCTGCTGGTCACGAATAATGGTCGGGCGAATAAACAACATCAGGTTGCGCTTCTCACGCGATTTGCTCTTGTAGCGAAACAGGTTACCCACCACCGGAATATCACCCAGCAGTGGCACCTTACTGGCGCTTTCGCGGCTGCTGTGATCGAGCAGACCGCCCACCACCACCGTCGCCCCGCTGGTGACCAGCACGGCGTTATTCACGGTGCGGGTGTTAAAAGTCACACCAAGCTCACTGGTGCTGGCGCTGTCCGCCACGCTCGACACTTCCTGCTCGATTTCCAACAATACCGAATCGCCATCGTTAATCTGCGGCTTGACCTTGAGCTTGATGCCTACGGTTTTACGCTCAACGGTATTAAAAATATTGTCGCCAGAGGTAGTCTGCGAGCCGGTCAGCACCGGCACTTCCTGGCCGACGTTAAACGACGCCTCTTTGTTATCCAGCGTCACAATACTCGGGGTGGCGAGAATGTCGTTTTTACTGTCGCTGGAAAGGGCTGTCAGCAGCATTGCCCAGTTGCCGGAATAAAACCCGGCAGCAATGCCATTAAATGACGCCAGCGCACCGGCAAGGCTGGTGGGAACCTCGCCGTTCTGGCGATACTGGTCCGCACCCGCCATCACGCTGGTAATGGGTAGCCCGGTGCCGGTGTATTGCGTGGCACCCACGCTTTTTTGCGCCCACTGAATGCCAAGACTTAAGCCGTCGGCGTTTTGCACCTCGGCAATGATGGCTTCCACGAGCACCTGCGGGCGGCGGATATCGAGCCGGGTAATGACGTTTTCGAGCTCGTTAAGCACATCCGGCGTGGCGTTAATAATAAGCGAGTTGGTTTGTGGGTCGGCTTTAATCACCGTATCGCGCGTCAGCGCCACGCTGCTTTTGGCGTTCTGTGCATCGCCCTCCAGGCTGCCGCTCACTCCCGTTAACACTTCCACCAGTTTTTCCGCGTTGGCGTATTTCAGATACACCACACGGGTATTACCGCGGCTGACCTGGGGTTTATCAAGCTGGCGCACCATTGCCGCCAGCCGGGCGCGGGCGCTGGCATCACCGCTTATCATCACGGCGTTCGTACGCTCATCCGCCACAATACGCCCTGCGGGAACGGCATTTTTATTGCTGTCCTGGGCCTGGGTTACCAGGCGCGCCACCTCGGCTGCCGACGCATGCTGCAAAGGCTGCGTCTGCACGTCCTGGCTCCCGACGCTATCTACACGCTCAATAATCTGCATCAGACGGTTTATCACCGCCGCACGCCCGGTGAGCAGCAGTACGTTGGAGGGATCGTAATGCACGACGTTACCTACGCCCGCGTTATCGTTAAGCTGGCGTAACAGCGGCGCGAGGTCGCGTGCGGTAACGTTATGCAGCGGCGCCACGCGGGTAATCACCTCATCGCCGCGCGCGCTGGCGGCATCGTCCACGACCGGCACTGACGACATTTTGGCGTCTTTAGCTTTCACCACTTTCAGCACACCATTGTCCATCGGCACTACGGCAAAACCGTAAACGTCGAGCTCGCTTAAAAAGACCTGGTAGTACTGCTCCTCGTTGAGCATGTCATAACTGCGCACGGTGATGGTGCCACGCACCGCAGGGTCTACAATCACCGTTTTATTCAGGTTGCTGCTGACCGTGTTAATAAATTCGTTAACGTCCACGCCCTTAAAACTTGCGGAAAACTCCGCGCCGCGCAGCGGCAGCGCCAGGCTCACTCCTGCAATCAGCAGAAAACGGCAAAACCACCTCATAACGCTCCCTCGTCCAGTGAGACTGCAATATCATGGCGCTGGCCGTCCCGCTCCACGGTGACGGTCAGCGCGCGCAGCTGCGGCAGCTGTAACAGAATGTGCTGCGCCTGCTGGCTGTCGCTCAAATCGGTGCCGTTAATCGCAACCGCCAGGTCGTTTGGCTCAAAGCCAAGTTTCTTAAACAGTTCTGGCTTGCGCCCAGGATTAATACGATAGCCGCGCAGTACGTCACCTTCGCGCACCGGCGCAACGCTTAGAAAATCTGCAATATCCTGCGGGCGCTGCACCAGTTGCGCCTTCAGCGCCCCTGAGACCCGCCCGCCAGACGTGCCCGACGTCTGGCGTGGCCAGCCCAGGCGCGTAAGCCCGCCAGGTTCCTCAAGCACAATGCCATCACGCTCAATACGCACCACCCGCACACCGCTAAGCGGCAGCGTATCACCTTCACGGTAGCTGGCCTGCTTGCCCTGGTACTGCACAACCGCCAGCCTGCGTGTAACGTTATCGCTGGCAAGTAGTCCGGTGAGCGTCACCGGCAGCCGGGTCGGCGCCAGCGTATCGCTTTGCGCATTAAGTCCGGTAGCCGCGCTCCCGGAGCCAAAGAGCCCATGCGCAAAAGGCGGTGTGACAGGACGAGAGTCGGTTACAGGAGCCGAGCGGTTGGTCGCGGGCAACAACCCAGGCGGCTGGCACAGTTGCCAGGTGATAAG
>JALAGK010000114.1 GCA_022712475.1 Enterobacteriaceae bacterium | reverse complement strand
CCCTTACACCACCAGTGCGCCGGCGCTTGCAAGCGCTATTGCGCGCCGTGAGTTAGCGGCAGCGGCCTTGCTGCCGGGGCCAGAGATTGTCGTGCCGGTACGTTATTGCGGTGAGGATTTGCCGGAGGTGGCGGAGCATCTGGGCCTCAGCGTGGCAGAAACCATACGTCGTCACACCGACAATGTCTGGCAAGTGGCCTTTACGGGGTTTGCGCCTGGTTTTGCCTACATGGTGTCGCAGGCGGATATTCACGTACCACGCCGCAGTACCCCTCGCACGCGCATACCGCCAGGTGCGGTGGCGCTGGCGGGCGAATTCAGCGGGATTTACCCACGCGAAAGTCCCGGTGGCTGGCAACTGATTGGCGAAACACCGCTCAAAATGTGGGATTTACAGCGCGAAACACCCGCATTACTCACGCCAGGTGCGCGAGTACGGTTTGTGGATGAAGCCCGGCAGGGTAGCGCTGTTAGCGTGACTTTCACGCCAGACAAACGGCATGAGGAGCCGTCAACGCGAGCACCTGCACTTACCGTTATCACTCCGGGGCTATTAACACTGTTCCAGGACGATGGCCGTGCCGGTCAGGCAGCACTTGGCGTATCGCCTTCTGGTGCAATGGACCGTGCTGCGCTGCACCGCGCTAATCGTATTGTTGGCAATGCGCCCGCCAGCGCGTGTCTGGAAATTACCCGTGGCGGCCTGCGCGCTCGCGTACACCAGCAGCTTGTTATTGCTGTCTCCGGCGCACCGTGTTTACTGGAGATAAGCAACGCGAACGGGCAGCGCTTATGCGCTGAAAGTGAACAGCCGGTTGCACTGGAACCAGGTGATGAAATAAGCCTGCGCGCAGGTGAACAGGGCGTACGTAGTTATCTGGCACTGCGTGGTGGATTTGTCACTCAACCGGTGCTGGGCAGCAGCGCCTTCGACACACTTGCGCAACTCGGTCCCGCGCCACTCAAGGCTGGGGATGTACTTTATGCTGCTAAAAACCCGGCGCAGGCGGTACAGCCTGAAGAAAAAAGCGCGCCGTGGTTGCCGAAAGAGGGTGACGTTGTCACGCTCGACGTCGTGCCCGGGCCACGTACTGACTGGTTTGATGCACAGGCGCTCACGCGCCTGACTTCGCAGCCGTGGCGCGTCACGCCTCAGTCAAACCGTATCGGGCTACGACTTGCTGGGGAGCAACCGCTGGCGCGCAGCGTGAGCGCAGAATTACCCAGTGAAGGCACCTGTACCGGCGCCATTCAGGTACCCGCCAGTGGCCAACCGGTGCTGTTCCTTAAAGACCGCCCACTCACCGGCGGCTACCCGGTGATTGGTGCGGTCGCCGATTACCATCTTGATCTTGCCGGGCAAATCCCGCCCGGTGCCGTGATTCGCTTTCGTATTCTGGCGCCGTTTGGCGAGATTACGCGCTGATACTGAGGGAAATATGAACCATGCCAGCTCGCAGCAGCACAAGGTGCTGATTGCCAACCGCGGCGAAATTGCCGTGCGTATTATCCGCGCCTGCCGTGATTACGGCTTCTCGAGCGTTGCTATCTATGCCGACCCGGATGTCGACAGCCTGCATGTACGTATGGCTGACGAAGCCTGGGCATTACCCGGTAACGCGCCGTCTGAAACTTATCTGAATATTGAAAAAATACTCGAAGTCGCAAAACGCAGTGGCGCCACCATGGTGCATCCTGGCTATGGTTTTTTGTCCGAGCGAGCCGAATTTGCCCGTGCGGTTACTGCGGCCGGGCTTATCTGGATAGGACCGAGCGCGGACACTATCGACCAACTTGGCGACAAAGTGCAGGCGCGTAAAATTGCGCTGCAAGCGGGTGCACCGCTGGTCAAGGGCACGGCTGAGCCTGTCACAAGCGGGGCTGAAGTTGTGGCCTTTGCCCGTGAGCACGGGCTGCCGATTGCCATTAAGGCGGCTTTCGGCGGCGGTGGGCGTGGTTTGAAGGTGGCCTGGAAACTTGATGAGGTAGAAGAGCTGTGGCGCTCGGCGGTGCGAGAAGCACAGGCGGCGTTTGGGCGCGGCGAATGTTTTCTTGAGCAGTACCTTGACCGCCCGCGCCATATTGAGGCGCAGATTATTGCCGATAACCACGGCAATGTTGTAGTGCTCGGTACCCGCGACTGTTCGTTGCAGCGCCGCAACCAGAAACTGGTAGAGGAAGCGCCTGCGCCATTTATTAGCGATGCGCAGCGCGAGCGCTTTCACCAGGCTGCGCGCGATATCTGCCTGCGGGCTGGCTATACCAGCGCGGGCACAGTGGAGTTTTTGCTGAGTGCAGATGGGCGGCTCTCATTTCTTGAGGTCAACACCCGCTTACAGGTCGAACACCCGGTTACGGAAGAAACCACCGGTTTTGATATTGTGATTGAACAGTTGCGTGTGGCACAAGGTCTGCCGCTCAGTATTCGTGAAACGCCGCAGGCGCGCGGGCATGCGCTGGAGTTTCGTATTAACGCAGAAGATCCAGGCAAAGGTTTTCTACCCGTACCGGGTACCATTACCCGCTTTGCGCCGCCATCCGGTCCTGGGGTGCGCCTGGACAGTGGCGTTGAAAGCGGCTCAACTATCCCCGGCCATTACGATTCGCTGATGGCAAAACTTATCGTTACCGGAGCAACCCGTGAGCAGGCTATTGCCCGTGCTCGCCGGGCACTGGCGGAGTTTGAAATTGACGGTGTGGCATCAGTGCTGCCGTTTCACCGTGCCATACTCTCGGATCCCGATTTTGTGGAGCGCTTTGCGGTACACACTCGCTGGATTGAAACCGACTTTAGCGCACAGCTAGCGCCTGCAGTACGCACGTTGGCGCCGGAGCAGGCCATCACGCAGACCTGGATAGAAATTGATGGTAAACGTCACCGTCTTGGTTTACCCGCGCAGCTTTTTAGTACTGCTACGCCACTATCAACGGGCACAACAGCCAGTAATCAACCACTGGTCGACGAAGGCGACGTTACGTCACCCATTTCCGGGACGTTGCACCAGTGGATTGCGGCTGATGGCCAGTGTGTAGAAGAGGGCGAGCTGATTGCAGTCATGGAAGCGATGAAGATGGAGGTACAGGTCGTGGCTACCCGCAGCGGTACCCTGACGTGCCTTGCTGGTGTGGGCGAATTACTGGACGCGCAAATGCCATTGGCGCGGATTAGCTAAAACGGATATACGGCGCAGTTAACAAGAGGCAAGGACGAGAAGCCAGTTGGTGAAAGCTAGCTGGCTTTTCTACGGCTTAAATGCTGGAGGAAAAAACGACTTTGCGATGTAAGCGTTGTTTATTAGTGGCAAATTGTGCGTATGGTTTTGTTGGTGGTATCACTGTGTTGCCTGATAAATGTGCAGTTGGGTATCGATAAATTTTGTGTGACAAAGGGAGAAATCTACATGTAATGAATGATTGTGATTTTTCCGCAGGGAATATCATAGAAACGCAGTCAGGTATTTCTTGTTTAGCCATTGTCTTCTCAATAAATTTGGCTTTTCCGAACATTATCATCAGGAAAACATACTTGAAGCTCTTTTTTTTTGAGGCGTAACTATCCTCACATATGCAACGTGATGGAATGCTTGCACCTTTATAGATTTGATAAGGTGTGACATAGATGGAATTTGATTCGTGTTGTATCTGATGAATCACGCTACAGCGTTTTTGTAATGTAAAAAACTAACGACTTATAAACTCCATGTGTCATGTTAATTCAACGATAAGTATCACCCTTTTTACATATGGTGGCAGATTAGGCTGGGGTAAAAACAAACATCTGGCTGTGTAGGTTACTCATTTCAGACGACTGTATTCAAGATTAAGAAGAATCTACCTTCCAAAAAATGCGTTTTGTACAAGCGCTCCGGCATCCACCGCTGATGGGGATTGTTT
>JALAGK010000113.1 GCA_022712475.1 Enterobacteriaceae bacterium | reverse complement strand
GTGCCTGTTAATGCTTACCACCCCATCAGTGTCAGCCGGACTGCTGATGCCCGATGAGACGCTACGTGACAATCTCACCTGGCTTAGCAGCCGCCACGCCCTGTCGCTGGATTTAACGACCTGGCCGCTCAGCGAAGAGGCTGTACAGGGAGCACTGACTCCCTTACGCACCAACACAGACGCAGCCACACAGCGCGCGCTGGCGCGCATAGACCAGCGGCTGCGTCAGCTTCATGCGCCCGTCAACGCCAGACTCTGGACAAACAGCCAGAAACCCGGCCTGACCTCTGGCTTCGCACAGTCACAAACCGCCGCACATGGGTTGGATGTGGGAGTTAACGACCGCGGCGACTTCTGGGAAATTCAGCTACAGGGCCAGCTTGAAAGCCACCGCTATATTGCCAGTGACGCTCATCCCACGCTTAACGGCTCGCGTGCTTCAGTAAAGCTATTCGACCAGTGGCTAAGCTTTGGTGAAATTCCACAATGGTGGGGGCCCGGCCATGCCAACAGCCTGATTCGTTCCGATGCCGCAAGACCTGTCACCGGCTTTCAGCTCCAGCGTGCCAGCACAACAGCCTTCACCACACCCTGGCTTGCGTGGCTCGGCCCGTGGAATTACCAGCTTAGCGCCGGGCAACTGCGCCAGTACCACACGCCGAGTGAGCCAAAACTTCTGGGGGCCAGGCTCAGTGTTATGCCGCTGCCTGCCCTACAAATTGGGCTGTCACGCACGCTGATGTGGGGCGGAGACGGTCGCCCGCAGTCGTTCTCCTCGTTGGGTAACGCCGTTATCGGGCGCGACAACACCAATAATGCGAGCAAAGATCCCGCCAATCAGTTGGGCGGCATTGATTTTCGTCTCAACCTTGCGCCACTGGTCGATATCCCCGCGGCATTTTACGGACAGATTATCGGTGAAGATGAAGCCGGGTTTATGCCCTCACACGTGATGTACATGGCCGGTATTGAACTCATGCACACCTGGGATAGCCAGCTGGTGAGTCTGTATCTCGAAGGTGCCGATACCCGCACTAACCTCGACAAGCAGGGCATCAGTTACACGCACCGCAATTATAAACAAGGCTATTACCAGCAGGGCTACCCGCTCGGTGCATCAATGGGAGGCGACTCAACGCAATATACGCTCGGCGTCAGCCTGACGCGAGAAGACGGGCAGCGTTTTGGCGCAAGGCTAGTCCACGAGCAGGTTAACCGGCTCTCTCAGCCCATCAACCACGCGTGGCCACAGGCAGATAAACACACCGGCGGCGAACTAAACTGGCATGCACCGGTTCGCGACTGGCTGACGCTCGATACGCGCCTGTGGTACAGCCACAGCACGTATTACGCCGACGACGTGGGAGCGGGACTCAGTGCCGACATCACTTTCGGCAACTGACCTTAAGCGTTGAGTCAGGCCTCAACGCGGTCGCGAAATGCCAGTAGCGCCTCACAAAACGCCTGTGGGTGGGAAATAAACGGCGCGTGGGCAGCCTTCTCAAACATCAGCGACGTACTGTGCGGCCACAGGTCATCAAGCGCTGCGACGACTTTGCGTGGCACCAGCCCGTCCAGCCGCCCGTAAAGGCGCAAAAACGGCACCTGCAACCCACACAGCGGCGCACGTAAATCGACCGACTTGAGGATCTCCAGTCCGCCGTTGAGCGCCTCCACTGTCGGCATCGGCTGGTTAAGCACCACGTCTTTGAGCAACCGCGCGTCCTGGCGCGCGGTTTCTGTGCCGAGCGTCTGAAGTGCCAGAAAACGCTCCACCGTGCGTTTGTAGTCCTCGCTCAGTTGGTGCTGAAAACCGGCCAGTACCTCGGGCTTAATGCCCGGCCAGTCGTCTTTTGCGCTAAAGCAGGGAGAGGAGGCAACGGTAATCAGTCCAGCCACGCGCTGCGGCGTGGTGAGCGCCACCTGGCTTGCCACCAGCCCGCCAAGACTCCAGCCAAGCCACAGAGCAGACGCTGGCGCACGCTCAGCAACGGCGTCTGCCATAGCCTCAAGCGTCATCGCGCCATAACCTGTGCTACGACCAAATCCCGGTAAATCCACCAGATGCAGCGTAAACTGCGAGCCAAGCCGGGGAACAATGCCATTCCACACCTCGGCGTTCAGTCCCCATCCGTGCAGCAGCACAAGATGACATTTTCCCTCGCCCGCGGTCTGCCACCAGAGTTCACTCATCGGTTATTGTTCTCTTCACTTAGTCAGGAGGACCGTATGCTATCAATCCCCGCCCTGTGTTGGCTATGTGCAATGCCGCTGGCTCTTGCCCGTCACGGTCTGTGTAGCTGCTGTACCCGCGCGCTGCTAAAAAGCCCACCCGCTTGCCCGCAGTGTGGTCTTCCCTCAATGAACCCGCGCAGTCCGTGCGGGCGCTGCCTGCAACGCCCGCCGCCATGGCAGCATCTGGTCAGCGTCGGCGATTACCGCGCACCGCTGAGCACCTTGTTGCACCGTCTGAAATTTGCCAATAACACTGCGCTGGCCACGCCCCTCTCACGTCTGCTGCTACTGTGCGTATTGCAGGCCCGGCGCGAGCGGGGTCTGCCGCTGCCAGACATGCTGATAAGCATTCCGCTACACCGCCGTCGCCAGTGGCGGCGGGGGTTTAACCAGAGTGCGCTGCTCGCTGCGCCGCTTGCCCGCTGGCTCGGCTGCCCGCACGAGCCCGGTGCGCTGGTCAGAATCAAAACTGCTGGCGTGCAGCACAAACTCAGCGCCAGGCTTCGCACCCGCAACATGAAAAATGCGTTTCGGCTTGAATTGGCGCTTAAGGGTCGCCATATCGCTATCGTGGACGATGTTGTTACCACAGGCAGTACCGTGGCTGAAGCTGCACGTTTGCTGCAACGCAGCGGTGTCGCGTCGCTACAGGTCTGGTGCCTGTGCCGCACCTTGTAGCCCCTCTGAGATGGGCGTATTATAACCAGGTAAATGAGTCAACTATTAGGTCACAGCTTATGATCCGTATTTCCGATGCTGCACAAGCACACTTCGCCAAACTGCTGGCAAATCAGGAAGAAGGGACACAGATCCGCGTGTTCGTTATTAATCCCGGCACCCCGAACGCGGAATGCGGTGTCTCTTACTGCCCGCCGGATGCGGTTGAAGCCACGGACACCGCTGTCGAATTTGAGCAGCTCACCGCCTATGTGGACGAACTGAGCAAGCCGTTCCTGGAAGATGCGGAAATCGACTTTGTCACCGACCAGCTCGGCTCACAGCTGACCCTGAAAGCTCCAAACGCCAAAATGCGTAAAGTGTCTGACGACGCGCCACTGATTGAGCGCGTGGAATACTTTATTCAGGCGCAAATTAATCCACAGCTGGCCGGCCACGGTGGCCGCGTATCGCTGATGGAAATCACCGATGAAGGCTACGCCATTTTGCAATTCGGCGGCGGCTGTAACGGCTGTTCTATGGTGGACTTCACGCTAAAAGAAGGGATTGAAAAGCAGCTCATCAGTGAATTTAGCGAACTCAAAGGCGTACGTGACCTTACCGAGCACCAGCGCGGCGAGCACTCTTATTACTGATGCGCCCAACATCTGCTAAAAAAATGCCCGCGTCTGCGGGCATTTTCATTTGCGCCTTCAGGCCTTGCGGGAAAGCGCCCGGCGACGGCGATCAAGATCTTTAATCAGACGGTTGACGTGCTCGTCGGCGAACATCGCCTCAAGCGTGGTATCAAGCTTACGCCGCCAGTTGCGGTACTGGTCGCTGGTGCCTGGCACATTCACCGGCGCTTCCATATCCAGCCAGTCTTCCGGCTGTAATCCCAGCAACGCACAATGGCTGTCAGCAATATAACGTTGCATACCGCGGTTAAGCAGCGGCGTCATGCTCATGCGCGAGGCGTGGCGCCCGCTGGACTTCGGCAGACAACCGTGCTCATGCAGCGCATTCAACACGCCCTGCTTTGCCCGTTCGCGGTCAGCATATAACCCTTTGAGCACCTCTGCGTCAGGATACAGACCGAGCGTTTTACCAAGCGTCAGGTCGCCGCTGTCCCACCAGCCGCGCAGCGTCGGCAGGTCATGGGTAGTGGCAACCGCCATCGCCTGCTCCGGCCACGCCTGGGGGGCACGCAGGTGATTGTCGCCATCCTGCTCAAAATAAAGCACTTTGTAGGAGTACACACCGCTGTCGCGAAGCTTGCTGACGATTTCCACCGGCACAGTACCGAGGTCTTCACCAATCACCATGCAGCGGTGGCGCTGGCTTTCCAGCGCCAGAATGGCCAGCAGGTCATCCACCGGGTAGGCCACATACGCGCCTTTATCCGCCGTTTCGCCGTAAGGTATCCACCACAGACGCAGCATCGACATAACATGGTCAATACGCAGCGCACCGCAGTTTTCCATATTGGCGCGCAGTAGCTCAACAAACGGATCGTAGGCGCGCTCGACCATGACATGGGGGTTAATCGGCGGTAGCCCCCAGTTTTGACCCAGTGGCCCGAGAATATCCGGCGGCGCACCAACGGATGCCTTCAGACAATACAGCTCGCGGTCACCCCAGGTTTCAGAGCCGCCCTCAGCCACACCAACCGCCAGGTCACGATACAGGCCAATTGGCATACTGGCATTGCAGCACACCGCCCAGCAAGCCGCGAACTGGCTGTACGCCAGCCACTGTAGCCACAGCCAGAAATCAACCTCGTCGGCATGTGTCTGACAAAACTCCGCCACGCCTGCAGAAGATGCTTCGCGATACTGCTGCGGCCATGCGGGCCAGCCCCAGTTAGCCGCATCTTTTTGCATCAGATGAGCATGCAGCGCGTCATACGCCGCCTGCCAGTACAGCCCTTCACCACGCTCGCGCACAAAATCCAGGAAAGCCACACGCTGCGCGTCGTCGCCATCACGCAGGGAAAACTGTTGCCAGGCAAGCTTGAGCGCGGTGATTTTCAACGCGGTTACCGCGCTGTAGTCCACCCACTCAACCTCACGCGCGGCGGCTAACGCCGTCTGCGTGGTCGCTTTCCTCCACCAGGCCTGCGCCTCTTTGCTTAAGTGGAAGTCTTCTACTGCGTCAACGTCGATATAAATCACGTTCAGCCAACGACGGGAAGACGGGCTGTATGGGCTGGCGCTTTCCGGACTTGCCGGATACAGCGCATGAATCGGGTTAAGACCGATAAACGCACCACCGCGCTTTGCCACATCGCCGAGCATGTTTTTCAAATCGCCAAAATCACCGATGCCCCAGTTACGCTCTGAACGCAGGGTATAGAGCTGAACACAGGCGCCCCACAGCTTTTTGCCCGCCTTTATCGCCTTTGGCTCATAGCAGCGCTGTGGCGCGACAATAATACGGCAGTGCCAACGCATATCGTCCTGGGTCAGTGTCAGGCTGTGGTAGCCGAGCGGCAGACCGGAAGGCAGCTTCAGCGCCTGTCCGCTCTTTGCCTGCCCGTGGTGCTGAACCTCACCGTCTTCAGTGGTCAGTAACCACCCGTATTCGCCCTTGCCCTGTGGCGTAAGCGCCATGCGGCGACCGGCGATAAACACTTTTACAGCTGGCAGCGGCGCGCTGACATCTGGGCCCGTCACGCCGCCCATTGCCTCCAGCAAACGCTGGCGACTGTCAGCGGCAATCTCCTGCGGCTTGCCGTGGGCGTTGATAAAGCTGGTGGCAATCCCCGCATTCGTCGCGGCTTGCGCTAAGCGTTTGCTTTCCATGGCGTTTCCTTTCTAGCGTTTTGCCTGCCAGATACGGCTCTGGTAATCGCGAATAGAGCGGTCAGAGCTGAACATACCACAACGTGCGGTATTGAGAATGGCCGCACGGGTCCAGGCTTCCTGGTCGCGGTACAGTACGTCCACCTGCTATTGCGCTTCCACATAGGCCGTAAAGTCTGCCATCACCAGGTACGGGTCGCCGCCTTCTTTGCCCATGCTG
>JALAGK010000112.1 GCA_022712475.1 Enterobacteriaceae bacterium | reverse complement strand
CGTTTCGCCGTGCTCCGACCGTCAAACGCGTCTCCGTCATCGCGTGTTACATGAACCATTAATCCCTGTGCACCACACCACTGGCCGTTACACCATACACCTCAAGACAACAGCGATTCTACTGCCCCCTGTAACTGCACCGCGTGTTTATGTTATTTTTTGCACACGCAAAGCTTCCACCACGCGCTCAAACACTGCGGGTAGGTGCTGGCGGCTTGGATAATACAGGTAATAACCGGGAAACTGTGGACACCAGTCAGCAAGTAGTCCTGTCAGATGCCCTGACGCAATGTGCGTCGCCACCAGATCCCGAGGAACATACGTAAGCCCGACGCCGTCCAGAGCCGCCTGAATCATCAGAAAGGTGTTATTAAAAATGGTCTGCCCTTCAACCCGCACGTTAATCTTTTCGCTTCCCTGCTCGAATTCCCAGGCATAAAGCCCACCGTGCGTGGGCAAACGCAGATTAATACAGTTGTGTGCCACAAGGTCCGCCGGGCACGTCACCGGGGCTTTACCCGCCAGGTAACCAGGCGCGGCCACCACCGCCATTTGCACATCCGGCGTCAGGCGCACGGCTATCATGTCTTTATCCACCTGGTCACCCATACGTACCCCAGCATCAAACTGCCGGGCAGCAATGTCGGTCAGCTCATAGCCCACATTAAACTCAATATGGATATCTGGATACGCATCCAGCAACGGCCGCAGCCGCGGCCAGAGCACGGTAACAATCGCGTGATCGTTGGCTGTAATACGCACCGTACCAGCAGGCTTGTCGCGGTCAGCGCGCAGCGCCGCCAACTCTGACTCAATTTCATCAAGACGCGGCTCAAGCACGCCGAGCAGGCGATGCCCGGCCTGGGTTGGAGAAACACTGCGCGTAGTGCGAATTAATAGCCTCACCCCAAGGCGTGCTTCCAGCCCCAACAGCGTATGACTCAACGCAGAGCGCGAGACACCAAGTAGGGCCGCCGCACGGGTAAAGCTACGTTCACGGGCAACCGTAGCAAAGGCCTGTAGGTCGTTTAATTTTTCTTTGGTCATAATTGGTGAATATGGTGCACCAGTGTATGCGTATTTGTGTAGCTTATCATTTAATCAGCCTTTCAATACACTTCCCTGTAAACGCTATTTCCCCCTTTCTTCTGCGCTTCCTTTGGAGATAACCGATGCAAAATCACTTAAACCAGAAACAGCAGGCCGTAGTGCCGGTCGCAGCTTTTGCCGCCAGCGGTGACATTACACAACTCAATACAGCACTGAATGAGGCGCTTAACGTTGGTATGACGGTTAACGAGGTCAAAGAGGTCCTCATCCAACTTTATGCTTATGCCGGTTTTCCCCGAAGCCTTAATGCACTTGGTGCACTGATGGCGGTACTAAAACAACGCCAGCAGCAGGGCTTCAACGACGCCCCCGGTACAGACGCAACACCGGTGCCTGCCCATGAAAACAGTCTTGAAACTGGCGCCCGTAACCAGACGCAATTGGTGGGCCAGCCTGTGAGCGACCCGCTATTTGACTTTGCTCCCACCATTGACCAGTTCCTGAAATCTCACCTCTTCGGCGACATCTTTGCGCGCGACACACTGGACTGGCAGGCCCGAGAACTGGCCACGATTTCGGCGCTGGCAGCGCTTACTGGCGTCGATAGCCAGCTTAAAAGCCATTTTTCAATGAGTCTGAATACCGGACTCACCGCAGGACAGCTGTGGGATTTTATTGACGTACTGAAACAAAAAGTCGGAAGCGCAGTGGCAGCAAACGCCAGCGTTGTACTTGCCGATGTGGTCGCCGCTCCTGGTTCCCAACTGGAGGTCGGACAAAATGGCATGACAGAGTCATTTGATGGCAACGGTGTTTTCCCAAAAGGTCCAAAGAACGAGGCTTACGCACAATATTTCCAGGGAACCAGCTACCTGAACATGCTCTGTACTGAAGGGGTAAAAATAGGCAATGTCGTGTTTGAACCGGGTTGTCGCAACAACTGGCATATCCATCATAAAGGCGGGCAGATCCTGCTGGTCACCGGCGGGCACGGCTGGTATCAGCAATGGGATCAACCGCCTCGCCCCCTGCAGGCCGGCGATGTGGTGACTATCCCCGCCGGGGCCAAACACTGGCATGGCGCGGCAGGAAATAGCTGGTTTGCGCATATCGCCATCGAGGTGCCCGCCGAGAGCGCATCTACCGAATGGCTGGAACCGGTGTCCGACCAGGACTATCGCACACTGTCTTGATTGCACACCAAGCCAACTCACAGACGAGCTGGGAAACGTATCCATTGTAGACGGACTGCTCCCGGATAACCGGCAGCATTGAGCCTGGGAGCGGTTTTCCATACCAGGCTCCCCCAACCTCATCCACAGACTGCCGACCATAGCATTCGCGTGGAATAACCAGCGCCATCATTCTGACAAAATTGTTATACCGGCGTCAGGCTGTCGACAGTTCGCATCGGTATAGTGCAATGCATCGCCATCGCACCCCAGCGTGGCAAATATCCGCTCTGGACAATCCACCTACATGAGGTAAACGCCATGAAAAAGATGCTTCTTACCGCACTGCTTATGAGTTTTGTCACGCTCAATAGCGCAGTCGCAGCGCAGGCAATAAATAGCACAGATGGAAAAGAGAAAATGGGTGTTGTTTCCGTAGGCGGAGCCTACACGCTCGACGATCTGTCGGATGCGCTTGCGCGTAAGGCCGACGAAAAAGGCGCCAGCGGCTACAAAATTCTTTCTACTACCGGTAATAATAAACTGCACGGCGTGGCGGAGATTTATCGTTAAGCGGATAGTATTACGTGGTTGCATGATTATCTCGTCACACTCCCACCAGGCTGCATTCTTATCTAATGAGTGCCACGACAAGGTTTAAGAATAAAATAGCCAGACTTTACCGGCTAACTATAGCATCTCACTCTGCCAGCCTAAGCTTCCCTGGATGGTTTGACGTGTAAAATCATATCCAGATACACTCGTCAGATAATCAAACCGCTTGTGAATACACTGGCCTCACAAGCGGTTATCATTTTCTCTTAACGTACTTTAGGCAACCATATTTCTAAATGTCCAGGTGCCGCAGGCAGGCCAATTTTTTTCAGTTCAGCATTGGGAAAACGTTTTTGTAACTCAGATAGCGCACGTAGTGCATCTTGTTTGTCTGCATTATTAAACAAACGTACCTGCGCAATATCAGGCATTTCAGATGAAGTCAGCCTCTCGATGCCCATGACATTGAACTTATCTGCTTTCAAGGCTTTTGATATCGCTATCCCGGCATCTGAAGCGTCCAGTTTGTCCTGCTGAATATAGGTTCTTCCCTGTACATTTTGCGCGGTCGGTTTTTCGAACTCAGGAGCTGTATTTTCTGCCACTGTAGTAACTTGTGAGATAATTTGCAGGAAACCCACCGTTTTATCGTCAGTAAGGCTAAGTCCATTTTCATTACCCCCGTCGACGTTAAAAGAGGCAATTTTTTGCACATTTCCGGCGAGCGTTGTTTTCCTGGATTTCTCCAGACTAAAGTCACGCTGACCTTCTACATACCCTCTGACTAACCAGGCCGTATTACCTTTGATAAGCTCCCGACAACCTGAGTTATTCAATGTTTTTTTAAGATCCGTATCTGCCAGAGTCTGTAGACTGGTACTCTTAACAGAGAAGGTAACTTTATCCGTTGCCGAAACCTTTACGCCAAAATCAGTAAGTTTATTGATAACATCGTTATCAAGACCCAAATCGACCGCCAGCGCCTTTGATAACGTATACGTTGGAAAGAGGTTAGGAGCATCATAAGCAACGGGTGTAGAGGTGGGCGTACATGCTGAGTAATCGATTGGGATAGTGCTACCGGCCCTCATCAGCGTACCTATTGGGTAAGCAACCTGCGTAACAATAATTTTAAAATCGTCAGCCGAACCAATTTTTCTCGCGCTTCTGGCGGCCAGCTCAGCCTGAAATTGATCGAATTGATCAAAATAAACGGAAGGCGGGGGTTGAGTCGTTGGT
>JALAGK010000111.1 GCA_022712475.1 Enterobacteriaceae bacterium | reverse complement strand
GACGCATGACACAACAATGGCCTGAATATTGCTAAGGATTATGGCGCTAGAGATATAGGGCAAAACGTTACGGGCTAAAACAACAACAGGAGTGACAACAATGTCCGCTCAGGAAGCTAACAGCAAAAAGGCGTTTGTGCGCAATCGCCAGTCGTCGCTGATTGCGGCAATTTTTTTAATGGCCACCTCGGCCATTGGTCCAGGGTTTATTACGCAAACAGCAACTTTCACCGCCACTATGGGCTCGGCATTTGCCTTTGGCATTCTGGCATCCATCGTTATCGACTATTTTGTACAGCAAAATATCTGGCGCGTGGTGACGCTCACCCGTATGCGCGCCGCAGAGCTTGCTAATACGGCGCTACCGGGCAGTGGTTATCTGCTCTCTGTGCTGGTTATCTTCGGTGGACTGGTGTTTAACATCGGTAATATCGCAGGGGCAGGACTGGGCCTGAATGCGTTGTTTGGACTCGACCCAAAATGGGGTGGGCTGTTAAGCGCAATGCTGGCCATCTATATCTTCTCCTCGCGCCGTGCCGGTGTGGCTATCGACAGAATGATGATCGTACTGGGGCTGGTGATGATAGCCCTTACACTATATGTCGCCATTGTTTCGCAGCCGCCACTCGGTGAAGCGCTGCGCCAGAGCGTACTGCCCGATCATATTAATTTTGCCACGATCACGACAATTGTCGGTGGCACCGTGGGGGGCTATATCAGTTACGCCGGTGCGCACCGCCTGCTTGATAAAGGCACTGTCGGTCCGGACCATATTCACGAAGTATCATCCGCCGCGACCAAAGGAATTATCGTGGTGGGCATTATGCGTTATATCCTGTTTCTCGCCATTCTCGGTGTGGTGGCAAGCGGAGTGACTATCGATTTATCCGGACAGAATGCCAACCCGGCCTCACAGGCCTTCCAGTACGCTGCAGGGGAATTTGGCCTGCGTATCTTTGGCTTTATTCTCTGGGCCGCAGCTATCACCAGCGTTATCGGTGCCGCCTATACCTCCGTTTCTTTTATGACCGTGTTTCGCAAATCCTTTACTGAACGCCAGCGTAACATTGCCACTATTGTGTTTATCGCTGTGTCACTGGGGGTTTACCTGCTTATGGGCACCGCACCTGCGGCATTGCTGGTGTTTGCGGGCGGCTTTAACGGTCTGGTGTTGCCGGTGGGTATGAGTTTGTTCCTGTATGTGGGCTGGCGGCGTGCAGACCTGATGGCCGGGTATCATTATCCACGCTGGCTGTTGTGGTCCGGTCTGGTGATTTGTCTGCTGACCTGGTACATGGGTGCAATGTCAGTGGGCGCGATTTTTAACTTCCTGAAAGTGGTGTAATGCCAATGAAGCATATCGATTTAAACAGCGACTTAGGGGAAAGCTACGGACAGTGGCGCATGGGCGATGACGCCGCCATTCTGCCAGTGGTCAGCAGTGCTAACGTGGCCTGCGGCTTTCACGCAGGCGATCCTGCCGGCATTTTTAGCACACTGAAATCCGCAAAGGCCAACGGCGTGGCGGTGGGCGCACATGTGGCGTATCCCGATCTGGTTGGGTTTGGCCGTCGAAATATGGATATCGCCAGTGATGAACTGACGGCAGATGTTATCTACCAGATTGGTGCCTTGCAGGGACTGGCGCGGGCGGCGGGCAGTGAAGTGCGCTACGTCAAACCTCACGGTGCGCTTTATAACACGATTGCGCATGATAAACGCCAGGCGCTGGCAGTTATTGCGGCTATAAAAGCTGTTGACCCTACGCTGCCACTGGTCGTGCTCGCCGGTTCGCCGTTGGCGCAGCTGGCAAAAGAGGAAGGGCTAACGGTGATTGCCGAAGCCTTTGCCGACCGCGCTTATCATGCTGATGGCACGCTGGTATCGCGCCGTGAAGCGGGGGCCGTGTTGCACGATCCACAGCAGGTGGCACAGCGCATGCTGCAACTGATTACCGAAGGTGGCCTGGCATCCATTGAAGGCACGTTCACCCGTATTGATGCCGACTCCATCTGTGTACACGGCGACAGCCCAGGCGCTATTGAGATGGCGCGCCAGTTGCGAGCGTTACTGGAGAAAAATGGCATTGTGATTCGTTCTTTTACCCACAGGGAGCAGCCATGAATCCGTATATCAAAGCCAGTACGCAGGCTATTGCTGGCGCACGAGAGGCACGTGACCTCATTCGTCACGGTTTCGACAAGCCAACCGCCGGGATGGCGGCGGGCATGACCCAGTGTAATATGATTTCGCTTCCGCGCGACTGGGCATTTGATTTTCTACTTTATGCCCAGCGTAACCCACAGAGTTGCCCGGTGCTGGACGTCAGTGAGGCCGGGAGTTTTACCACCGTGCTGGCCGAGGGGGCCGATCTGCGCACCGATATCCCGCGCTACCGGGTCTGGGAGCACGGGGAACTGGCTGATGAAATCACTGATGCTACGGCGTTGTGGGCAAAGCACCCGGACCTGGTGACGTTCCTTATTGGCTGTAGCTTTACCTTTGAAACGCCAATGCGTGAGGCGGGCATTGATATCCGCCACATTACCGATAACTGTAATGTACCGATGTACAAAACCAACCGTCTGTGTCGTCCTGCAGGTCGCCTGCAAGGTGAACTGGTCGTTTCTATGCGCCCGATTGCCGCAGAGCGTGTGGCGGATGCTGTCACTATCACCGGACGCTTCCCGGCGGTGCACGGTGCGCCGGTACATGTGGGCGACCCTGCACGCCTTGGCATTGCCGACATCATGCGACCGGATTTTGGCGATGCGGTACGCATTGAACCTGGCGAAATTCCGGTGTTCTGGGCCTGTGGTGTTACGCCTCAGGCAGCGGTGATGCGCTCTGGCGTGCCGTTTGCTATCAGTCATGCCCCTGGCCACATGTTTATTACTGACGTACCCGACAGCGCCTGGCAGGGAGGTTGAGTGCGTTTTCTACCGGT
>JALAGK010000110.1 GCA_022712475.1 Enterobacteriaceae bacterium | reverse complement strand
CTGCTATATCTTGTGGAATCATCAGTGTGTCACAGGGGCAAAACACGAACCACTCGCTCTCCACGCTCTGCATTACGCTGAGCATGCCCGCCAGTGGACCTGGAAAGTCAGGTAAGCTGTCGCTGACGATTGGTATGCCGCTGCGTTGGTATATGTCGAGATGGCGGTTTGCGCTAATGACCAGCTTTCCAACCTGCGGTGCAAGCGTGCTGTAAACGTGTTTCCACAGCGGCTGGCCGTTAAGCATCAACAATCCCTTATCCCGACCGCCCATACGGGTCGCCCGTCCTCCGGCCAGAATTACGCCGCAAACCGGCATCAGCTTCGTCATGAGTATCGCCTCTTTTAATGTGGGATTGAGCCTGCTAACGTGTCACCTTCAGGATTTAAGGAGCACAACCATGAAATGCAAACGTCTTAATGAAGTTATTGAACTGCTTCAGCCAGCCTGGCAGCAGGAGCCGGATCTCAACCTGATGCAATTTTTGCAGAAACTGGCACAAGAGTCAGGCTTTACTGGCGAGCTGGCCGATCTCACTGATGATATCCTGATCTATCATCTGAAAATGCGCGGCTCTGCGAAGGATGAAGCGATTCCTGGTTTGAAGAAGGATTATGAAGAGGATTTTAAAACGGCTCTGTTGAAAGCACGTGGTGTGATTAAAGAGTAAAAGCTTGTAAGAGAATCCACAGTAAAGCGCATGAAATGTTATCCTTAGCGCCCAGAACCCCTTTTAGGACACTGGAATGACGGTCAGCGCTTTTCATTTTCAAACCTTAAACCCGGATACCATTCTTGATGCGTTGTTTGAACAGGGCATCCGTGTGGATTCTGGTTTGACGGCGCTTAACAGCTACGAAAATCGCGTCTATCAGTTTATGGACGAAGCACGCCAGCGCTATGTGGTGAAATTTTACCGCCCAGGGCGCTGGAATGCGCAGCAGATTGAAGAAGAGCATCAGTTTGCGCAGGAGCTGTCCACCGATGAAGTGCCGCTTGCCGTCCCACTGACACTCAATGGCAAAACATTGTTTGAGCATCAGGGGTTCCTGTTCGCGCTGTTCCCAAGCCTGGGTGGGCGTCAATACGAGACGGATAACCTTGAACAGATGGAATGGGTGGGCCGTTATCTCGGGCGTATCCACCAGACCGGCAGCCGCCGTCTTTTCCAGCACCGTCCAACTATCGGGCTTCAGGAATATCTGCTGGAACCGCGTGCACTGTTCGAACATGCCACATTAATACCTTCTGCACTAAATGCATCCTTTTTACAATCTGTAGACGCGCTTATCGCTGCGGTGATTTCCCGTTGGGATGATAATTTCACTACGCTGCGACTGCACGGTGATTGCCATCCGGGCAATATCTTATGGCGCGACGGTCCGTTATTTGTCGACCTTGATGATGCCCGCAATGGTCCTGCCGTGCAGGATCTCTGGATGCTGCTTAACGGCGACAGAGCGGAGCAGCGCATTCAGCTCGAAACCATTATTGAAGCCTATGAAGAGTTCTCAACGTTCAACGTTGCGGAGCTTGCGTACATTGAACCCCTGCGAGCTATGCGTATGGTCTGGTATCTTGCCTGGATTGTGCGGCGTTGGGACGATCCGGCCTTTCCGGGAAGCTTCCCCTGGATACAGGATGAAGATTTCTGGCGAAGACAAACTGCCACCTTTAATGAGCAGGTAAAGGTTCTTAATGAACCTCCATTACAACTTATACCGATGTATTAAAGAGAAGTTCAGGAGAGAAAGTAAGATGAAAAAGATTTGGTTGGCACTGGCGGGTATGATTCTGGCGTTCAGCGCCTCCGCCGCACAGTTCACCGATGGCAAGCAATACATCACCCTGGCAAAACCCGTTCAGGGTGAGCCGCAGGTACTGGAGTTCTTCTCATTCTATTGCCCGCATTGCTACCAGTTTGAGCACGTGCTGCACGTTTCTGACAACGTGAAGAAAAAGCTGCCGGAAGGCGTCAAAATGACTAAGTACCACGTAGAGTTCCTGGGGCCGCTGGGCAAACAGCTGTCTCAGGCGTGGGCAGTTGCAATGGCACTGGGTGTGGAAGACAAAATTACTGCGCCAATGTTTGATGGCATTCAGAAAACCCAAACGGTGAACAACGAAGCAGATATCCGCAAAGTCTTCATCGACGCTGGCGTGAAGGGCGAAGAGTATGATGCCGCCTGGAATAGCTTTGTGGTGAAATCACTGGTTGCCCAGCAGGAAAAAGCAGCGGCCGATCTGCAACTTCAGGGTGTGCCGGCGATGTTTGTTAATGGTAAATATCAGCTGAATCCGCAGGGTATGGACACCAGCAATATGGATGCTTTTGTTCAGGAATATGCCAATACGGTGAAATTCCTGGTTGGTAAGAAATAATCCTGCCAGCCAGAGGTAAAAAAGCCGGTCAATGACCGGCTTTTTTGCTTTCTTCTTTTATGGCTTCCAGCCTGTCATCCTTCTGCGCCCACAGCGTGTTCAACCACTGCTGAAAGCGGCGCTTAAAGTTCTTATCGTTCGTGTAATCACCGTGCAGCTCGTCAGTAATTGGTACCAGATTTACGCGCACCACAATGCGAGTCAGGCGGCCGCATAGCATGTCGTAGAAAGGGTTGCGCGTGTTTTGCGGGTAGCACAGGGTCACATCCAGCAGCTTATCGAACTGGCTGCCGAGCACATTGAGGGCCATTGCGATGCCTGCGGCCTTGGGCGCAAGAAGATGGCGAAACGGTGAGCGTGTTTGCTGACGCTTTTCTTCTGTTAGCCTGGAGCCTTCAACAAAGTTAACAATAGTTGTTGGCCAGATGCGAAACTTTTCACAGGATTTACGTGTGGTTTCCACGTCTTTACCGCGTTTTTCTGGATGGCGAATCAGATAGCTGCGTGAATAGCGCTTCATAAAAGGCATATCCAGTGCCCAGCAAGCTAACCCCATAAAGGGCACCCACGCCAGTTGTTGTTTGAGGAAGTACTTATTTACCGGGATGTGTTTACGGAACAGTACGCAAAGAATAACGATATCGGCCCAGCTTCTGTGGTTACAGATAAGTAGATACCAGTTTTTTTGGC
Organism: Enterobacteriaceae bacterium; assembly: GCA_022712475.1. Lineage (GTDB taxonomy): Bacteria > Pseudomonadota > Gammaproteobacteria > Enterobacterales > Enterobacteriaceae > Tenebrionibacter. The sequence goes on along the minus strand of JALAGK010000110.1, from coordinate 349 downwards.
TGAGACCTTCCAGGCCTTCGACATCCCATTTCAACTGTGGGTTCAGGTGTAGCAGCAGTGCCAGCCCCTCACACCAGCAATACATCATGAAATTGCAAAAGCGGGAAATCACACGCCAGATAGCGGGCACAGGCAGCAAAAGTTTTAACAAACCTGCCAGAATAATAGGCACTGAGCAGGCGACGGTCACCAGAATGGCAAGCGGGATGCTCAGAAATAATGTAAGGGTGGCGAGTAATCTCGACATAATATTTCTTTTCAGATAATTAGCAAAAGCTAGCGTACTGGCGATTAAGTTAACAGGGCGCAGAGCTTAACAGAAAATGGAGCCTGGTGATGACACTTAACG
>JALAGK010000013.1 GCA_022712475.1 Enterobacteriaceae bacterium | reverse complement strand
CTTAGTATCTTCGTCGAGTTCGGAAAGTTGCTTACAGCGCCCCTCCAGGCGCTTTGCAATCTCCACCAGCCCATCAATGGCCTTGGTTGGTGCGCTAGCACCAATCTTTGCCAGATACAGTTCAATGCCAAGGCCGCACTGTGCGTTTGCTATCCCCAGTGCGGCCATTACTCCGCTGATATCCAGAGAGTCACATGCTGTGGCGCGTGGCGAATCACTAAGCATGGGTGATTTTGGAGCGAAGTATTTACCTATAGCCTCAAGTCTCATGCTGCCTCTCTTACAACCTTAAGGGCTTTCAGTTTTTTCACAAACTCAGCCTTTATCGACTGGCACTCTTCAATAGTCCAGCGATGCCGGTCATGATTCGACTCAATACAATCAACCGCCGCTATGCCGATGCGCCTGATTAGCTCTACGCGATACGGAACGAGATTCCCGCTTTTGTGCTGATTGCACACAACGCATTGCTTATGAATATTTTGCTCATCAAACCGTAACTGAGGAGCCGCAGCGGTAGTCCGATAATGGCCTGCATCCCACTGAGCGGATGTGAGTGTGCCGCACGAGATGCATGGCATGTCGCGGTCCCTTTCTCTGATATATGCGTTTACTGCCTGTTGAGCTTGCTTTATCCAGTAACTGCGGGGTTTTAATGCGAGGCGTCTAACTTTGAGTTTATCTTTCTGCTGCTGTACTTCCCTTCGTCGTTTTTTCTCTGCTGCCCTCTCCGCTTTTTCTCTGTCTTTACTTCGTCGTTCCAGCGCTATTTTTGCGCCGCACTCTGGGCTGCACCACCACTGATTAGAGAATGCAGGATGAAACCATTCGCGACACTCTTCATTTTTGCATCTTCGCCTTGGGGTTCGCATATTCGCTCCAGTATTTCACTAATATCCGATGGGGTACACGCAATTTCACATCGTTGAAGTAGGCCCAATTTCTGACTGAACCGATAGAGCGCTGTAACTGCGCTGCAATAACTTCTGTCGGGACCTTGCCGGCGATACGACGGATATAATCGCGCTCTTTTTGCGTGTAAGTTCTGTTTCCTGAATTAGCCATGGTCAATTCCACATACGGTTCCGCATGGCACGCGGTGTGGGTGGGAGATAGTTTGTTTCGGGGAGTGTTACGGCGAGGTCGAATAATCGCGGGTCGATATTGAGGCTTCTTTCAGTTCGACAGCCCCGCCGTCGATAGTGCTGTTCTAATCTCTGTGCCTCAGTGTCTGTTATAGCGTTGTGCCAGTGTTGAGTGTATTTCATCCGTATCGCGCCTCCGTGAATCTGACACCCTGTCCTACCGCCCAGGCTGTCGTGTACTCAATCAAACTCGCCATTCGCCCCACGCTCATCTCTGCACTGCTCTCGCGGATGTTCACAAACTCACCCTCAATGCCTGGCACAACTTCAGCTTGCTGCTGAGTAGCCACGGCATGTCCGCTAATCAGCAAGACCTTCCACTGCTCAGGCTTTAGACGCTTACCGCACCATTGCACCTGCCGCGCAATGTCAGCCAGCATCGCGTGGAATTTCGCATTCTGGTCAACGTTGCGTTTGTAGTCTGATATGCGGATTGTGAGGGGCTTGTCTTTGTCGAGTGGAGCGGAGAGAATTTGGTTTATGGCGTTCTGGCGAATTCTGTCATCCCTGAGCAGGTATGTTTGTTTCATCTGCGCACCTCACCTTTAGCCCGATATCCACCAGCACCTTTGCACACACATCTATCCCGGCGTTATAACCATCAGGCCAGTCTGCATAATCAGGGATGCTGGTATATTCAGCTTTGATAACTTCTTTGGCTGGCAACGTTATCTCAATAGCCATCCTGCTGGCTTTCCATATCTCCCAGTAACCACGCTTTGTCGCGTATGGTGGATTTTGTCCAGTTCCTTTCAGCCACGCTTCAAACTCTTCGCGCATTTTTTCCATGTATCCTCCAGATAAAATTAAGGCCCGCATTTGCGAGCCTGTTAAATAACCATTTCCTTTCGAGCGTCGAACTCTTCTCTTGTGATTCCTGGTTCGATGCAATTTGCAAAAATAATCTCACCATCCGGGCACCTTACCCAGCGCCAGTCTTTGTACTGGCTCTGAGAAACGTCTCTCAACATTCCGCGAGGGATATCGTCTGGAAAGCTGTGGTATGTCTTCAGCAGCCATTCCATAGCATCCTCACGCTTAACAGCTTCTTCGTATCTCATGACCTTTCCTTTGCTCATAAAAAAAGCCCGCCGTGGCGAGCCCATTTGGTTTGATACATTCAAAATATTACTGGAACTTTCGTGAACGAATTCGGGCGAAGCCCTAAATCCGTGGATGTCGCGCTAACGCACTCGCGGATTGTATTCGCATCGTGAATGATTTCTATGAGTGTGCCAGTCTCATTATCAATAAGCACCAGCGTTGAATGAAAACGAACCGCACTAATGCACATCTCATTGTTTTCAAAGTAAGAAACTGAATTTTTGATTGTAATGCTCATAATTGCCATCCCTGTATCGTGATTAACACTGCCATACAGGTTGCATATTATGAGAATGTTTCAGGATGATTGATAACGCAGCAGGAACAACAGCGTTTCCTGTAGCTCAACAATTAGCGGGATAACGAATAATGGTTATGTTTTCAGTTGGTTCCAGTAATAGAGGTTTATTTCATAGTTTAACAAAAATTGCGGTCGGTGAATGCCTGGGTTTAAAGCGCCAGGACATTCTCTTGCTTCCATATCTCGTCGTATTCTGATTTCGGCATGTTGGCTATGTAGTTATAGGGTGACCCTCCTTCCGAGGTGATGAACTGGTGCGACTGCTCATCAAGAAACAAAGGGACGCCTCCTTCCCAGCCCTCACCGTTGCGCTGTTTCTCCAGCATAAGTACTGACGCAGGCGCACCGAGCAATTGCTGGTCCTTTTCAGATAGTTGCTCTCCCGCCTGAACGCGCTGTAACGCTTTCTCGCGGCCCTTGTTGCGCCAGATGATAAACAGATTGTCTGTGAGGTCTGTTATTGCCCCTGAGCCTTTCACGTCCATTTTTCCGTTGGGCTTTTACTAGCTGTCTCCTTTACGGGAGTGAGTGACGAGGATGATGTGCGAGTTGGTTTTGTTCTTGAAGTCACATAGCGCATCGACAAACGCCTTTTGCCCGTTGTAGTCGTCATCACCAATTCCGCATTTCATGAGGCTGTCGATGATGAACAACTGGATGCCATAGCGGCGACGAGCGTAGGTGAAAATTTCAAGCAGGCGTTCAGCCTTTGCGGTTCCGGTAAGGCCGAATATCCACAACCGGTCATCGTAAAAATTAAATGCCGACTCAATTTCCAGAACGGGAGGCATCTTGCAACACGTAGCCTGCCGGGTAAGGCGCTTGAGAAGCATCCCGGGCTTCAGTTCAAGCGAAGCAACGCAAGTTTTTACACCCTGCCTCATCGCTTCCAGTGCCATATGCCCCACAACTTCAGTTTTGCCATGACCGTTAACGCCATTGACCAGAGTCAGTTCGGCTTCGCGGAACTGGAAGTTGTAGGCCAGTGTTTCCCAGGGTGGATTGAACAGATATTGCTGCTTGCCGTAAAAAGCGCTGATAGTGTCCTGATAGAATTCTCTGGCGCTGTAAAGCTCCTCCGGGTCAAAGAATGATGCACCTTCCAGACATTGCCAGATTTCATCTTCAGAAATCCCATCCATAAGACATTCGTTGATGTCTTTGCGTGGAAGCTTCACCATGCGGCATCGATGCTCTCCAAGCCGGCTGGCTATTTCTCTGGCGGCCTCCTGTCCTACCTCGTCGTTATCCATTGAGATCCAGATTTCTTCGAAGCGGTCGAGATTGTGAAACTCAAATTCTATCCATTGCTGTTTCGCGCCCTTCCCACCGCCAAACGGGACTGACAACGCGTTCACTCCGTACTGGGAGTAGCTCATACAGTCAACTTCACCCTCACAGAGAACAACTGACCTTACCTTGCTATCCAGCGCATGCCATCCGAACAGGCATGGTTCACAGTCACCTTCGGCCATGATGACTTTCTTCCCGTTTGGCCTCTCTGTACTGATGCGCTTAACCTGAATCAATTCCCCGTCACGCTTATACGGGAATACCAGAGCATCCAGCTCTCGTTCTCCGTTCCAGACTTTGCCGCTGACTACCTCAAACACTTTTGCCGTTTCCTGAGAGATGCCGCGAGACTTCAGGTACTCAATGTGATGCTCGGATTTGTTGCAGTACTTAGCCACTTTCTTCCGGTCTGGTCGGGAAAATTTCTTCTCACGCTTTGCGTCGAAGTGATGGTCATCGTCACGGATACCGAGAAACGCTTTGGCTTCCTGCATTGCCTGGTGAAGATTTATTCCACGGCATGCCATCCACAAATCCAGCATGTCACCGCCATCACCTTCAGCGAAATCAGCCCATTTTTTCTTCCCGTTGAGATTAACCTTCAGACTATTCCCTTTGTCGTCGTGGACGTTTCCAGATACCCATTCATGCCCGTCTTTCTTGCCGTTTGGCAACAGGTGCGGTGCCACCCTGTCAACCTGCATCCACAGCAGGTCACTCAGTTCGCTTGGAGTCAAGTTGACCTCAGGTTAAGACGGTTCAACCAGAAATTAACAAACGATGCGCTAAACAGGCCGTAGTTATACCCCGAGATTAACGCGGTTTTGATTCTGGATTTCATGAGATCACCTGTCGAAGAAAACGTATCCGGTCTTCGATACGGTGATTGCTGATGATGATTTCGACATGGCGGTGTGTGGTCGAGAATGCTGGAAATCCCTGGCATTTCTCAGCCACGTGTTCAACGCTCTACCCCAGTCGATAAATTTACTGCCCTTGCTGAGGTGGTGGTCGGTGAATTTTTCAAATTCTTCCTGCAACGAGACTCCGTATTGCTTTGCCATCCTGTGGTGAGATTCGGATGGCGAAAATCCTTCCGGCATCGACGAAGATTTTTTCTTGCCCTCTAAAGGTTCTTTGACTGGTTCAAAAGAGTGACTGGTTCTGGTGCCATCTGGTGGCATAGGGGGTG
>JALAGK010000109.1 GCA_022712475.1 Enterobacteriaceae bacterium | reverse complement strand
GGAGAATACCTGATATGCTGCCCGTCGCGGTACCGGGATTTTTACCCTACAAATCTGCTGTTTCACAGGAGAGTGACGTGGAGCATGCCTGGCACCGTTCTGACAATGAGAGCGAGGAGAACCGTCGTGCTAGAAGAATACCGTAAGCACGTTGCTGAGCGTGCCGCTGAGGGGATTGTTGCAAAACCTCTCGATGCCAACCAAATGGCCGCGCTTGTTGAGCTGCTGAAGAATCCGCCTGCTGGCGAAGAAGAATTTTTATTAGACTTGCTGATTAACCGAGTACCGCCGGGCGTTGACGAAGCCGCCTATGTCAAAGCAGGTTTCCTGGCCGCCGTGGCTAAGGGTGAAACGACATCTCCACTGGTAAGCCCTGAAAAAGCCGTAGAACTGCTGGGTACCATGCAGGGCGGCTACAACATCCATCCCCTGATTGACGCGCTGGATAACGAGAAACTGGCGCCTGCCGCTGCAAAAGCGTTGTCTCACACGCTGCTGATGTTCGACAGCTTCTACGACGTTGAAGAAAAAGCCAAAGCAGGCAACGTTCACGCACAACAGATTCTGCAGTCCTGGGCGGATGCCGAGTGGTTCCTGTCTCGTCCTGAACTTGCTGAGAAGTTGACCGTTACCGTCTTTAAAGTGACTGGTGAAACCAACACCGACGACCTGTCTCCGGCTCCGGACGCCTGGTCGCGCCCGGATATCCCGCTGCACGCGTTAGCAATGCTCAAAAACGCCCGCGAAGGCATCGAGCCGGACCAGCCGGGTGCTGTCGGCCCGATTAAGCAAATCGAAGCGCTTGCCAAAAAAGGCTATCCGCTGGCCTATGTGGGTGACGTAGTCGGCACCGGTTCATCGCGTAAATCGGCCACCAACTCTGTGCTGTGGTTTATGGGGGATGACATTCCGTTTGTTCCGAACAAGCGCGGCGGCGGTGTGGTGCTGGGCGGTAAAATCGCACCTATCTTCTTTAACACCATGGAAGATGCCGGTGCACTGCCAATTGAAGTTGACGTCAACGATCTCAACATGGGCGATGTCATCGACATCTATCCGTACAAAGGCGAAGTGCGTAACCATGAAACGGGTGCGCTGCTGGCAAGCTTTGAGTTGAAAACCGACGTGCTGCTCGATGAAGTGCGTGCCGGTGGCCGTATCCCGCTGATTATCGGCCGTGGGCTGACCACAAAAGCACGTGAGGCATTGAACCTGCCACACAGCGACGTGTTCCGCCAGGCCAAAGATGTGGCGGCCAGCAACCGTGGTTTCTCGCTGGCGCAGAAAATGGTGGGCCGCGCCTGTGGCACCACCGGCATCCGCCCGGGTCAGTACTGTGAGCCGAAGATGACCTCAGTCGGTTCTCAGGACACCACTGGGCCGATGACGCGTGATGAGCTCAAAGACCTGGCGTGCCTCGGGTTCTCCGCCGATCTCGTGATGCAGTCGTTCTGCCATACCGCAGCGTATCCAAAGCCGGTTGACGTGCAGACGCACCACAGCCTGCCGGACTTTATTATGAACCGTGGCGGTGTGTCGCTGCGCCCGGGCGACGGCATCATCCACTCGTGGCTCAACCGCATGCTGCTGCCGGATACTGTCGGCACCGGTGGTGACTCCCACACCCGCTTCCCGATAGGTATCTCCTTCCCGGCAGGTTCCGGCCTGGTGGCATTTGCTGCTGCAACCGGCGTCATGCCGCTGGATATGCCGGAATCGGTACTGGTGCGCTTTAAGGGCAAAATGCAGCCGGGGATCACTTTGCGTGACCTGGTGCATGCTATCCCCTACTACGCTATCCAGCAGGGGCTGCTGACCGTTGAGAAAAAGGGTAAGAAGAATATCTTCTCTGGCCGCATTCTTGAAATCGAAGGTCTGCCGGAGCTGAAAGTAGAGCAGGCGTTTGAGCTGGCGGATGCGTCTGCCGAGCGCTCAGCGGCAGGCTGTACCATCAAACTGGATAAAGCGCCGATAGTTGAATACCTGAACTCCAACATCGTGCTGCTCAAGTGGATGATTGCCGAAGGGTATGGCGACCGTCGTACGCTGGAGCGCCGTATCCAGGGTATGGAGAAATGGCTGGCCGATCCGCAGCTGCTTGAAGCTGATGCGGACGCTGAATACGCCGCCGTTATCGAAATCGATCTCAGCGAAGTGAAAGAGCCGATTGTGTGTGCGCCGAACGATCCGGACGATGCGCGCCTGCTCTCCACTGTGCAGGGCGAGAAGATTGATGAAGTGTTCATCGGTTCGTGCATGACGAACATCGGTCATTTCCGTGCTGCCGGTAAATTGCTCGACAGCCACAAAGGCCAGTTGCCAACCCGCTTGTGGGTGGCACCGCCAACCAGGATGGATGCCGCGCAGCTCACTGAAGAAGGCTATTACAGCGTCTTTGGTAAGAGCGGTGCACGTATCGAAATCCCAGGTTGCTCGCTGTGCATGGGGAAGCAGGCGCGCGTAGCGGATGGGGCGACCGGGGGGTCTACCTGAACCCGTATCTTCCCGTACCGCCTGGGCAACGGCGCCAATGTTTATCTGGCGTCCGCTGAACTGGCGGCGGTGGCATCACTGCTGGGTAAACTGCCAACCCCGGACGAATACCAGACCTTTATGGCGCAGGTGGATAAAACGGCCACCGACACCTATCGCTATCTGAACTTCGACCGCCTGGAGCAGTATACCGAGAAGGCTGATGGCGTTATCTTCCAGGCCGCAGTCTGAACCGCGCCTTAAGGTAACGTAATAAAAAAGGAAGCCATCAGGCTTCCTTTTTTTATGCAAGAAGACAAGGCGAAGCTATTAAGGCATACCCATTCTACGCCGCAGGTTTATCACTGTTTTTTGAATAACGCGGTAAATCCACCGTTGGCCAGTTGAAGCGTTCCTCTACCCGGCAGCGTTCTGGCTGCGCTTTATCAGCATAAAACAGCAGGTAATTGTCTTTTTTGGGGAACCAGATAAGGTCATCACCATTGCGAAATGTAATGGTTTCGTACCGGGTGCCATTTTCGGTTTCATGACGCTGGCGACCAGAAGCAATCTGAAAATGTTTTCCCCATTTCATGGTGCTGAGCTGATACTTAAAGAACGACACCAGCACATTGTGGCGGTTGAGACAATCGAGACGCACCGCGCGGGCGGCACTGGCTGGAAGCGCAAAGCAACCAAGCAGAGTGACAAGCAGGAGAGGGGTTGATACCGACATAATGCGCTCCCTAACACGTAAAATTGCAGCATAGCATAATCGCCGGGCGCTCAATC
>JALAGK010000012.1 GCA_022712475.1 Enterobacteriaceae bacterium | reverse complement strand
GTTTGAACGGGTTCACCAAAGCGCGTAGCGCTGGTGTATCCCCATTGCCTGCACTGACGGGCGGCGGTATGTGCGGCCTCTGCTTCATCAAAAAAACCGTTTTGCAGCGGAGCGAGGCTGTAGCTCAGGCGTACTACACCGCTTACGGCATCGCCACCGGCTGGTTGTGGATCTTTTTTGAACGTACACCCGGTCAGTGCAATCACGGCTGCGGCTAACAGATATCTCTTCACTTTCCACCTCTGAATCCTGAATATACGCGCAGAGTATCATGTAGCAGCGAATGCCAATCGGCAGATAAACGCGGTGAAATGCCAGTTGTAGCCGGGATTGCGCAATCAGTAATCAAGCCGGGAGTAGGCCAAAAGCCGCTTGACTTGATAATGCCCTGCAAAATAGGGAAGCGGGTTACATGGCGAGTTTATGCCAGGATTCTGAAAACAATTATTGTGATGCTTGTCACAAAATAATTGATATTTTCAATTCGTGTCATAAGATGTGCATTCGATATTCTCGCGTGCATATTCGTCAGGAGCGGTATGAAAAAGTTGCGTAACATCCTTAAAAGCATACTTGCCAGCTATTGCCGAACGTTCAAAGACGTACCGCCAGGTGCGCTGTTTTAAATCGTTTTCGGGCAGGTTATTTACCCGATGCTTAACGGTTCAATAGGTCAGGGTACAATTTACCCTGACACATACCTTTCTTATGTCAGTGCAGGTAGTATGTGCTCCCTTGCACTTAACTGGAGCACAATATGTCTCAGCACCTTACGCCTGAAGAAGAAGTTTTATCCGATGTCGTCGCCTGCCAGCTGGTTATTAAACAGATTCTCGACGTTATTGACGTTATCGCCCCGGTTGAGGTGCGTGAAAAGATGGCAGGTCAGCTAAAAAGCATCGATTTTTCTGCGGGTAATGCCGCTTCTGATCCGGTTACGCGCCGCGCGGTTCAGAAAGCGATTGCGCTGATTGAGCTCAAGTTTTCTCGTCCTGAAGAGGCGCATTAAGCGCCTGCTTTTAGTCCTAAAAAAACGACTCCACCAGCAGCCAGCTAACTGCACAGGCACAGCTCACGCCAATAAGGCCTGGAATGATAAAGCTGTGGTTGATGATAAATTTGCCAATGCGCGTGGTGCCCGAGCGATCAAAACCAATACAGGCCAGATCGCTTGGGTAAGTTGGCAGGATTAAATCGCCATATGCCGCCGGGAAAAAGGCGACCAGCATTTTAGGCTCTACGCCAAGCATCAGACCCATTGGCGCGACTGCAGTCAGGGCCGCTGCCTGGCTGTTAACCAGTTTCGAGACCAGAAAGAGCACCATCGCATACGTCCATGGATGGCTCTTCACCACCCCTTCCAGCGCCATTTTCAGTGTTTCCAGGTGAGCCTGGAAAAAGGTATCACTCATCCACGCAACGCCAAACACAGAGAAAATGGCGACCATGCCCGCCTTGAAAACCGCACTATCAGAAATAGCAGCGGGCTTCACCCGACAAATCATCAGAATCGCGGCACCAGCAATCAGCATCATCATCTGAATAGTCAGATTCATTGACAGTGGCTGCAGTTTACCTTTGACCTCAAACACTGGGCGAAGCTCCTGGAAGGCACCCAGCACAACCACTACCAGAATGCCGATAAAAAATAGGGCGGTAGACCAGTAGGCTTCACGGGAAAAACGCTGGTTCATCAGCGTTTCGCTGCTGCCGTAAATAAAGGCTTTCTGAGCGGGGTCTTTAAGTTTTTCCTGGAATGCTTCATCGTCTTCCAGCGATTTACCGCGACGCAGGCTCCAGAGTGCGGCGACCAGTACGCCACATAAAGAGGCAGGCACGGATACGGCAAGAATTTGCAAAATCCCCCAGCCGGTACCGATACCATGAGCGGCGGCGAGAATAGAGACCAGCGACACCACGGCAACGGAGACGGGTGAGGCAGTAATCGCCATTTGCGAGGCGACGGATGCCACTGCCATGGGGCGCTCGGGACGAATTCCTTTTTTCAGGGCGATATCAGCAATAATCGGAAACATGGTGTAGACCACATGGCCGGTACCGCACAAAAACGTCAGCGTCCAGGTGGTTAATGGAGCAAGTAAGGTGATGTGCTGTGGATGGCGGCGCAGCAGGCGCTCAGCATACTGCATCATAACGTTCAGGCCACCCGCGCTTTGTAATGTAGCGGCACAGCCAATCACGGCCAGAATAGTCAGCATGACATCAACTGGCGGTTTGCCGGGCTGTAAACCAAATGCAAAGCACAGAATAAAAAGACCAATGCCGCTGATAAGGCCCAGTCCCATACCGCCAAATCGCGTGCCGACCAACAGGCAAAGGATAATAATAATAAATTCAGCAACTAACATAATGTTCCCTTAGCAAAGAATGATCACTGAATAAATCATTACAAAAAGAATGGGTAACGATTGAGAGACGGATCGGATTTGTTCAATGCAGGGGAAAAGTCAGACTAAACAATGGAGTAGATCAAAAAAACAGGCACAAAAAAGCCCAGTTTGACCGGGCTGATTTTCAAAACGGCTTTAAACCGATTCACAAAGCCTGTGGTGTGAACAGGCGGAGGACGCCGTTTGCGTATTCATGTTGCGCTCGAACTGCTTCTGGGTTGCCATCAGGCGCTCGCGTTCCAGTCGGTAGAGGCCGAACAGTTTTTGAATAAAGGCTAGTGTGGCGAAATCGCCCATATCACGTACCACACGGCGCAAATGAGAGAGGTGGGCCAGCCGTATACGAAGGTCGAGCAGAGTTTGCTCAAATAGCTCGTCAACGGAAAAGCAGCGCCAGTCGTGAAGGCTGGTATCGCACTGCGGAGGAGCGGTATCGATGCGTTTGAGATAATTAAACACCAGAGTCATGAGCGTGATGCTCTCCTGCGCCTGGGTCTGCAAAAAGCAGGATAACCCGTCGATGTTGCGGTTTGCACACCATCGACTCAGGCGTAAATAGCGCTGTGAGGAAAGGTATTCAAGCTCCACTTGCGTACTGAGTTCCTGCACGATTCTGGAAGCTGCCATGTGAATATCCTTATCAATATGGTGACATTAAAAACAATCAAAATCCGGGTTCCGGATATATTGCCAAAGGCGTTAATTCTACATCCGTTAAAAGCCAGCTTATTTT
>JALAGK010000108.1 GCA_022712475.1 Enterobacteriaceae bacterium | reverse complement strand
ATCTTGAAGACCCCGATCATGCCCGCGCATTTGCGTATATGCAAAGCCAGGCGAAGCAGAAAGTGGAGCACCGCCACGTAGAGATGTTCGATTCAATATTGGGTTGTCTGGGTTATACGTCGCCAAATGGCGGCATTAATGAGAACAACAACTGGTGCCACATCCCGCAGGACAGGAAGTAAGCGACGTGGCGGCTTTTCAGTCGATTACGTGCTTTTTTTCAATAAGGGATTGACGATACTTTGGGGCGGCAGTAATATGCGCCCCGCATTCGGTGATTGGCGCAGCCTGGTAGCGCACTTCGTTCGGGACGAAGGGGTCGGAGGTTCGAATCCTCTATCACCGACCAAATTCGAAAGCCTGCTCAGTGAGCAGGCTTTTTGTATTTTAGCCCAATGAGGATGAGAACCTCCGGGGGCGGGAGGTTCGACTTGAGCGGCGCGAGAGAACGTTGCGAGAGCAATGGCCCGCAGGGCGAGCCACGCAGTGGCGAGTAATCCTCTGGCACCGACCAAATTCGAAAGCCTGCTCAGTGAGCAGGCTTTTTTGCGTTTGTAGCACACGATGTTCGTGAGTGTTCCGTTAATGCCCGGAGAGGGTCCGTTCACTATAAGCCCAGCAATTTATGCGGCTTCATTGTCGGTGAACGTGTTAAGGGGTATTTTCGCATCTTCCTTAACAATCCCCGCCCCCGCAAAGAAATTGCCGCTCGTTGGACGGTGCGTTATTCGGCCCATCCGGGCCTTACCCCTTCGGGGCCAATGCCTGCGGCGTTGTTCAACATTGCTCCCGGTAATGTTGTCCCTGCAAGTCTCGCCCTCGGGCCGTATTCATGCGGCCCGACCCGGCCAGCCGTGAATGCTTCGCCGATTTCAGCGGGGGGTTAGTAACCTCACACTGTAAGTCTGTGCGCGTTAAAGGTGATAAACGGCGCTGTGAGTCTGCAAAAGACTGAACCTGTCTACCAGTCTTCGGTTCGCTGGTATCTGTCGGGGCAGTCACCTCACACGGTAAGCCCGGGGTCTTAAACAGCAGGGTTGTCGCTGTCTGTCGTGTTTTACGCTTTGCTTATCTGAAACGGGCAAAATGCGGAAAATGACCGTCAGAGGTGTTTATCATCCCGGCATCCACATTTTACCCACTGTTACATTACCTGCCGTTATTGCCACGCCTTGTTGTCAGGCTTTCAACTTATGGCTATAGGCAGAGCTTTCCGCTACCGCTGACAGTAATTGCCGAATAAACGGTGATAATTGCCATTCATCTCAAAAAATTCGCATCGAAAACCATCCGACAGGTTAACTGATCATTTTCTGATAACCAGGCCGATTAGCTGGTGATTACGCGTAGCACAAAATTCCATGCTGGAAATAAGCGCATCACCTTTTTTTAATGTTTGTTTGCACATCCGCACACTTCTTTTAAAACACCGCTAACAAGATTGACGTTTCTGTCATCTGTTGACAGATTGTAGGTCTTAAGAGAGGGCTCATGGAGAGTCTGAACTGCCTCAGAGCGAGGTTGCCGCAGGGAATGCTGGCGCTCTTCGCACTTTCGTGCGCAGCCGAACGGACCAGGTAAAACATAAAAAAGGTTCGACGGCCACTACCCAAATCTTTCGAGCGTTATAACGGCCATAAATGCTGTTGATGCATGACTGATGAGGGGTAACACAACACATATCACACTGGAGCAGAATGATGATGATTTCTTTGAAGCCGTCAGGGATGCTGAAATTTGGTTTGACGCTTGCTGCGTTGACCGTTGCAGCAGGCGTACAGGCAAAAACACTGGTGTACTGTTCAGAAGGTTCGCCTGAAGGGTTTAACCCGCAGCTATTTACCTCTGGCACCACCTATGACGCCAGCTCGGTTCCTCTGTATAACCGCCTGGTACAGTTTAAACTTGGCTCTACCGAGCTGGAGCCGGGTCTTGCTGAAAAATGGGACGTTAGCGAAGACGGTAAAACTTACACCTTCCATTTGCGTAAAGGCGTGAAGTGGCACTCAAACCGCGATTTCAAACCCACCCGCGAGCTAAATGCCGACGACGTTGTGTTCACCTTTGACCGCCAGAAAAATCCACAAAACCCCTACCATAAGGTCTCTGGCGGTACTTACGAATACTTTGAGGGCATGGACCTCCCGGCGCTGATTAGCGACGTGAAGAAAGTTGACGATTACACTGTGCAGTTTGTCCTGACACGCCCGGAGGCGCCGTTCCTGGCCGATCTGGCAATGGACTTTGCTTCTATTTTGTCCAAAGAGTACGCCGACAATATGCTTAAGGCGGGCACGCCGGAGAAGGTTGACCTCAACCCGATAGGCACCGGTCCGTTCCAGCTCCAGCAGTACCAGAAAGACTCGCGCATTCTGTATAAAGCGTTTGCGGACTACTGGGGGACAAAACCTAAGATTGACCGCCTGGTGTTCTCTATCACGCCGGATGCCTCTGTACGTTACGCTAAGCTGCAGAAAAACGAATGCCAGATTATGCCGTACCCCAACCCTGCCGATATTGCAGGTATGAAGCAGGATAAAAACATCAACCTGATGGAACAGGCAGGGCTGAACGTGGGCTACCTGTCGTTCAACGTTGAGAAAAAACCGCTAGATAACCTCAAAGTGCGCCAGGCGCTGACCTATGCCGTCAACAAAGAAGCCATCATCAAAGCCGTGTATCAGGGTGCAGGCGTCGCCGCCAAAAACCTGATCCCGCCGACGATGTGGAGCTATAACGACGACGTGAAGGACTATACCTACGACCCTGAAAAGGCAAAGCAGCTGCTTAAAGACGCGGGTATGGAGAAAGGCTTCACCATCGACCTGTGGGCGATGCCGGTGCAGCGCCCGTATAACCCGAATGCACGCCGCATGGCGGAGATGATTCAGGCCGACTGGGCGAAGATTGGCGTTAACGCCAAAATTGTCTCCTATGAGTGGGGCGAATATCTCAAGCGCGCCAAAGACGGCGAGCATCAGACTGTGATGATGGGCTGGACCGGTGATAACGGAGACCCGGATAACTTCTTCGCTACGCTGTTTAGCTGTGCGGCGGCGAAGGATGGTTCTAACTACTCACGCTGGTGCTACAAGCCGTTTGAAGACCTGATCCAACCGGCGCGCGCCAGTGAAGATCACAACAAGCGTATTGAGCTCTACAAGCAGGCTCAGGTGGTGATGCACGATCAGGCTCCGGCACTGATCATCGCACACTCCACGGTGTACGAGCCGGTGCGTAAAGAGGTCAAAGGCTATGTTGTTGATCCGCTTGGCAAGCACAACTTCCAGAGCGTTTCTCTGGGTGACTGATGCCCACTGGCGGTAACACAGAGCGCCCTTTCTCCCGGGAAAGGGCGCTATAGCGTAATACATCCCGCCCGGCGTCTTTCACTGGCTGTTATTTCCAGATGCAGGTACCCGACGCGCTGCCCGGTATACGGATGCGGCGGTGTTGTTGCCTCTGTGGGAAGTCAGCTCAAGCCGCGTGCGGGAGAGCAAAGAGATTCAGGATATGCTGCAGTTCATCCTTCGGCGTCTGGGGCTGGTTATCCCGACGTTTATCGGCATCACGCTACTGACCTTTGCGTTCGTGCACATGATCCCCGGCGATCCGGTGATGATTATGGCGGGCGAACGCGGTATTTCCCCGGAGCGTCACGCCCAGCTGCTGGCGCAGATGGGTCTTGATAAACCAATGTGGCAGCAGTACGTCAACTACGTTTGGAATGTACTGCATGGTGATTTGGGTGTGTCGCTTAAAAGCCGTTTGCCTGTGTGGGACGAGTTTGTGCCGCGCTTTAAAGCCACAATGGAGCTCGGCGTGTGCGCCATGATTTTTGCTATGGCAGTTGGCATTCCGGTTGGTGTGCTGGCTGCGGTAAAACGTGGCTCTGTTTTTGACCATACCGCGGTGGGACTGGCGCTCACCGGTTATTCCATGCCGATTTTCTGGTGGGGCATGATGCTTATCATGCTGGTCTCAGTACAGTTAAACCTGACGCCGGTGTCCGGGCGCATCAGCGATACCGTGTTCCTTGACGACACGCTACCGCTGACCGGTTTTATGCTTATCGACACGGCCATCTGGGGCGAGCAGGGCGACTTTATTGATGCCGTGGCTCACATGATTTTACCGGCCATTGTACTCGGTACTATTCCACTGGCGGTGATTGTGCGCATGACGCGTTCGGCCATGCTTGAGGTGCTGGGCGAGGATTACATCCGCACTGCCCGCGCCAAAGGGCTGACGCGACTGCGCGTTATCGTTATCCATGCTCTGCGTAATGCCATGTTGCCGGTCGTGACGGTCATTGGTTTGCAGGTTGGTACGCTGCTCGCAGGCGCCATCCTGACGGAAACGATCTTCTCCTGGCCTGGGCTGGGGCGCTGGCTGATTGAGGCGTTGCAACGGCGTGATTATCCGGTAGTACAGGGCGGTGTGTTGCTGGTGGCGACCATGATTATTCTCGTCAACCTGCTGGTCGACCTGTTGTACGGCGTGGTGAACCCGCGTATTCGTCATAAGAAGTAAGGGGGCACCGTGACGCAATTAACAACTGAAAAACCTGTAACCGCACCGGTGCCGATGACGCCTCTGCGCGAGTTCTGGCACTACTTTTGTCGCAACAAAGGCGCCGTAGTAGGTCTGTGCTATGTGGTGGCGATGGTCATTATTGCCGTGTTTGCAAACGTCATCGCGCCGCACAATCCGGCAGAGCAGTTTCGCGATGCGCTACTGCACCCGCCCGTGTGGCAGGACGGCGGTAGCTGGCAGTACATCCTCGGCACCGACGACGTGGGCCGCGATATTCTCTCGCGCCTGATGTACGGTGCGCGTCTGTCCCTGCTGGTCGGCTGCCTGGTAGTGGTTCTGTCACTGATTATGGGCGTGATTCTTGGCCTGATCGCAGGCTATTTCAGCGGTGTGGTCGACAACATCATCATGCGCGTTGTCGATATCATGCTGGCGCTGCCGAGCCTGCTGCTGGCGCTGGTGCTGGTGGCGGTATTTGGACCGTCTATCGTTAACGCCTCGCTGGCGCTGACGTTTGTGGCGCTGCCGCACTATGTGCGTTTGACGCGCGCCGCCGTGCTGGTAGAGGTGCATCGCGATTACGTCACCGCCTCGCGCGTGGCGGGTGCCGGTGCGCTGCGCCAGATGTTCGTCAACATCCTTCCTAACTGCCTGGCGCCGCTGATTGTTCAGGCGTCGCTCGGTTTTTCTAACGCCATTCTCGATATGGCTGCGTTGGGCTTTCTCGGCATGGGCGCACAGCCGCCAACGCCGGAGTGGGGCACCATGCTTTCCGATGTACTGCAGTTTGCGCAAAGCGCCTGGTGGGTAGTGACCTTCCCTGGTATTGCCATTCTCCTGACGGTGCTGGCGTTTAACCTGATGGGCGATGGTCTGCGTGACGCGCTGGATCCCAAACTTAAGCAGTAAGAGGCACGAGATGGCGTTATTAAATGTCGATAAATTATCGGTGCACTTTGGCGACGAAGCGGCACCTTTTCGCGCGGTAGATCGCGTGAGCTACAGTGTGGAACAGGGGCAGGTCGTCGGTATTGTCGGCGAGTCTGGTTCCGGCAAGTCGGTGAGTTCGCTCGCGATTATGGGGCTGATTGATTTTCCAGGCCGTGTTGCGGCCGAACAGCTGACGTTTAACGGTCAGGATCTACAGCGCATTTCAGAGCGTGAGCGTCGTAATCTGGTGGGAGCGGAAGTGGCGATGATCTTCCAGGATCCCATGACCAGCCTGAACCCGTGTTACACCGTGGGTTACCAGATAATGGAAGCCATCAAGGTGCACCAGGGCGGTAACCGGCGCACCCGCCGTCAGCGGGCCATTGATCTGCTGACCCAGGTGGGTATCCCTGACCCAGCGTCCAGATTAGACGTGTACCCGCACCAGCTTTCTGGTGGTATGAGCCAGCGCGTGATGATAGCGATGGCCATTGCCTGTCGGCCCAAACTGCTGATTGCCGATGAGCCGACTACCGCGCTGGATGTGACCATTCAGGCGCAAATCATTGAGCTGTTGCTGAGCCTGCAACGTCAGGAAAACATGGCGCTTATCCTGATAACCCATGACCTGGCGCTGGTGGCCGAGGCTGCGCAGCGCATTATTGTGATGTACGCCGGACAGGTGGTGGAAGTAGGCGATGCCCGCGATATCTTCCGGGCGCCGCGCCACCCGTACACCCAGGCGCTGTTGCGTGCGCTGCCGGAGTTTGCCCAGGACAAAGCGCGGCTGGCGTCACTACCGGGTGTAGTGCCAGGTAAATATGACCGTCCGACCGGTTGTCTGCTTAACCCGCGCTGCCCGTACGCTACGGACAAATGCCGCGCTGAAGAGCCGGCGCTTAATACCGTAGAGCAGGGGCGTCAGTCCAAATGCCACTATCCGCTTGATGATGCCGGGAGGCCGACGTATGAGTTCGCATGAGGCAAGCGCGCAGCAGCCGCTGCTGCAGGCCATTGATTTGAAAAAGCACTACCCGGTGAAAAAAGGACTGTTCTCGCCAGAGCGCCTGGTGAAAGCGCTCGATGGTGTGTCATTTACCCTTGAACGCGGCAAAACGCTGGCGGTGGTGGGTGAGTCCGGCTGCGGTAAATCAACACTTGGCAGGCTACTGACCATGATTGAAACGCCGAGCGATGGGCAACTTTACTGGCACGGTCAGGACTTGCTCAAGCACGATCCGCAGGCACAGAAGCTCAGACGCCAGAAGATCCAGATTGTGTTCCAGAACCCGTATGGCTCGCTCAACCCACGCAAAAAAGTCGGGCAGATCCTCGAAGAGCCGCTGCTGATTAATACCAGCCTCAGTAGTGCCGAACGGCGCGAAAAGGCACTGGCGATGATGGCGAAAGTAGGCCTGAAAACGGAGCATTACGATCGTTATCCGCACATGTTCTCCGGCGGTCAGCGCCAGCGTATCGCTATTGCTCGTGGGCTGATGCTTGACCCGGATGTGGTGATTGCTGACGAGCCGGTGTCGGCGCTCGACGTCTCGGTGCGTGCGCAGGTCCTGAACCTGATGATGGATTTACAGCAGGAGATGGGGCTGTCTTATGTGTTTATCTCCCATGACCTGTCGGTGGTAGAGCACATTGCCGACGAGGTGATGGTGATGTATCTCGGGCGATGCGTGGAGAAGGGCACGAAGGCGCAGATTTTTAATAATCCACGCCATCCGTACACTCAGGCGCTGCTGTCGGCAACACCGCGCCTGAACCCGGACGACAGGCGCGAGCGTATCAAGCTTACGGGCGAGTTACCCAGCCCGCTCAACCCGCCGCCGGGCTGTGCGTTTAACGCCCGCTGTTGGCGGCGTTTTGGGCCGTGCACCCAGTTCCCACCGCAGCTTAAAGAGTACGATGAGCAACTGGTCGCCTGCTTTGCAGTAGACCAGGACGAAAACGGCGATAAGCTTGCAGGCTGATTTTACCGGTAGCCTTAAATAAAAAAGCCCAGCGCAATGCGCAGGGCTTTTTTATCTCTATTACCGGGTCCGTGGCGAAGAAGTCTCAGAGTGATCTCACCTCATTCATATAGCTCTGTGTACGCCAGCGTCTTCAGCGAAGCCGCGTAAATCAGAAGCTAGCGGTCACGCCTACAACGAAGTCGTTAACGGATGCGTTCGCTTTGTAAGCTAAATTTTTTTCAGAGTTGTCGTAAGACGCGCTCACTTTACCCGCGTGGATATATTTGTAGCCCGCATGAGTGGCAACGTTTTCGGGCATAGCGTACTACGCACCAACACCAACGTCCCAGGCGACGTTGTTGGAAGAGCCATAAATACGGCTTTCACCATCTGTATATACCGCTTTGTACCCCAGTTTTACGTGAGCCAGACCCTTATCTGCGTTGATGTAAGGCGTGAAGACAGGGTCAGACTACCAGGGATGGCGGGCTGAGGCGACAAAATTGCCGGGAGCAATGTTGAACAATGCCCAGGGCGTTGACGCCAAAGGGGCGAGGCGCGGGGATGGGCCGAGTAAACAGGATACCGTGTTGAGCCAGCCGCAAGCGCAGCGCCGGGAGGTGAGCGCACCGTGCAGCGGCGATTTCCTGGTAGGACAGTCAGAGTGCAAAGGGGGCGACCCCCTCTTTGCGCGTTCACCGCAGATGAAGCTGTATTGTTCGCCGGGCTTATCGTGAACGGAACCCCTTCGCATTTTAAAAAGTTACTCTTTGCTCAGGTGAACGGAATAACGCAACTCAATAAAAAAGCCCGCCATCCGGCGAGCTTTCTCAAAGCAAACCCTTACTGCGGGTATGGCACCCAGTTCCCCCCGCCAAGGCGCACATACGGCTTATCCTGGTACTGAATCACCACCGCGTTAGAGTTCTCCGACACCGGCGCGGTCTGCGGCAGGTTGCCGGTCAGCGCGTTCCAGTCCACCTGGTCGGCAACAAAGTTTTTACCGTCCACCGAACGGGCAACCAGCTCAGAGATAGCCAGAAAACTGCTCGGCTGGGTGATTTCAATCGCGCTGCCCTGATGCGGGGCCTTCATACCCACAAATTTCACACCCGCCGGAACGTTAGTGATGGAGGGACTTGGGATATCGCGCAGACCAGAGACCTGCATTTTATCGCCCTTAAGCGCCGCACCGTGTTCGGGTACCACGACGACCATGACTTTACGGCCAGACTTCTCCAGTTCGTCCATGAACGCATCAAGCTGATCGAACAGCTTTTGTGCCCGCACCTTATAATCTGCAGTTTTCGTCACGCCGGGGAAGTGGTTACCGTCATGCATCGGCAGCAGGTTAAAGAAGGTCGCCGTGCGTGCGTTGTTCCCTTCGCCAGCCAGCCAGCGCTTAAGCACCGCCGCATCGTCGTACACCGGCGAACCGTCAAACGACTGTAGCGCCACCGGCAGCCCGGTCTGATCCATCAGCTGTGCCTGCATGTTGCCGTACTGGCGCAGTTGTTTAAGGAAATCACCAAACTCGCCATTGTGGTCCAGCATCAGTTGCTGAGTAAAGCCCAGCGCCGCCAGGTTATCGAACAGGTAGCATTTTTCACCCGCCGGAGAATAGAGATTTTTATGCGACGGCTGACCGCAACTTGCGCGCAGCAGACGGATTGCCGCCGGACCGCTGTAAGAGGTTGCGGAGTTAAAGTTTTTAAACAGCACGTCAAAGTGTGACCAGAACGGATGTGAAGACAACCCTGCGGCTT
>JALAGK010000107.1 GCA_022712475.1 Enterobacteriaceae bacterium | reverse complement strand
GTAGTTCAGTTGGTTAGAATACCTGCCTGTCACGCAGGGGGTCGCGGGTTCGAGTCCCGTCCGTTCCGCCACCCTAATTAGGGGCGTAGTTCAATTGGTAGAGCACCGGTCTCCAAAACCGGGTGTTGGGGGTTCGAGTCCCTCCGCCCCTGCCAGAAAATAATCCTTAGCATCCGCTAAGGATTTTTTTTGCCTGTCACTTTTCCTTTCCTGAACGCCCAGTTTCTCGTTTAATTCATGGGCATTACGTCAATATGTTGAGGCTTGAACGGTCCCGCACGTTTATACAGGCAAAGACGTTTTAAGGATGCTTTTAATCTGGTTCATCTTGTCGCTGTTTTGTAGCCAGATGGCATAAAGCGGGCGAATAACGTCGTTACTGTCGCTGACTTTCGCCAGTCCCGGTTGGTTTGTGGCCCATGCCGTCGGCAGCCACGTACAGCCATTGAGTTGTGAGAATAGCTGTGTGGCAATCCCAGCTGAACCTGTGGTGAGTAAGGGCACATCGTCTATGGCCAGTAACCCAGCCTCATGTTGTTGAAAGTCGGGCCCCCATTCAAGGCGCAAGTAAGTTAATTCACGTGCTGGACGTGTGGGAGCGTTGCAGTAAAGTGCCAGGCTAAACTGACCAATGACCTGGCTTCCGAGCTCATCCATCTTGGGGGCCTCAGTCGTCACCAGCAAATCCAGCTGACGCTCGTGTAGCTGTTTTACCAGAGACTGGCGTTGTGCGATGCGGGCCTCGAATTGCATGCCGTCCTGATCTTTGTAAAGCTGTTTGAGCCAGGGAGATAGCATACACTCCCAAAGTGATGCGCTCGCACCTATAGAAAACTCGTTGTGCCTGAATGCCTGAGAGACCTCTTTTCTTGCGGCGAGCCAGGTGGTGATAAGCGTCTCGGCGTAAGGTAACAAGCGCTCACCTGCGGCCGTGAGGCGAATATTGTTGCGATGGCGAGTGAAAAGATTCACCCCAAGCTGGTTTTCCAGTTGCCGTATGCGGAAGCTTATTGCTGACTGCGTGAGATACAGAGCCTCCGCCGCACGCCCAAAATGACGAGTGCGACTTACTTCCAGAAAGGTTTTCAGCAATTCTGTATCCACAGATTTCTCCAAAAAAATTTTTGTCGTAATGATTTAAATGTTTTGTTTGACGCTCTGTCAAGCGTAACTAATACTCCGCGCCATAAATAGCTCGGCCAAGAGAATCAGGAGCGTATAGGATGGCGGAAAGCTTTACGACGACTAATCGATTTTTCGACAACAAACATTATCCGCGTGGGTTCTCTCGTCATGGTGACTTCACCATCAAAGAGGCTCAGTTGCTTGAGCGTCACGGCTACGCATTTAATGAGCTGGATCTCGGCAAACGTGAGCCTACAACGGCGGAAGAGACGCAGTTTGTAGCAGTGTGCCGTGGGCAGCGTGAGCCGGATACCGAAGCAGAACGCGTCTGGAGTAAATATACCGCGCGCATTAAGCGCCCGCGTCGTTTCCATACTCTTTCAGGCGGCAAGCCTCAGATGGATACTGTAGAAGACTATTCAGACAGCGATGACTAAAAGAAGGGGCTACGGCCCCTTTTTTTATCCCAGCATACTTCTCAGGTGAATCAATAGCCTGTCAATAGCGCGATAGCTAAGCGCTTCCTGTAAATGCTTGCGCTGTATGGCCTTAATCCCCTCAATATCTGCAATGGTGCGCGCAACCTTAAGTAGCCGCTGCCATGCACGTACGGACAGACCCAGGTGAGTGAGCGACTGTTCAAGCCATTCGGCGTCACTTGTGCTAAGTGGGCAAAAAAGACGGATATCATGATTATCTAATTGTGCATTCAATCGCCCCTGGCGTTGTAGTTGCCGATTACGTGCTGATTCAACGCGCATTCTGACAGTGGCACTGGTTTCACCCGCCTGTTGTTGTTGACTGAGTGTGCCAGGCGGCAATAAGGGAATTTCCAGCGACATATCAAACCGGTCCAGAAATGGCCCGGATAGCCTGGCAAGATAGCGAAGATTCTGCTCTGGACTACAGCGATTGTGGGTTCCTTGATAGTGTCCTGTTGGGCTTGGATTCATAGCTGCAATGAGCTGGAAACGTGCCGGATAGTTGATTTTGGCACGCGTTCGAGAAATCAGTATCTCTCCCGATTCTATTGGCTCCCGGAGTGCGTCCAGCACCCGTTTTTCGAACTCAGGTAACTCATCAAGAAACAGCACACCATTGTGGGCCAATGAAATTTCCCCCGGCGCAGGTATCGCACCACCTCCCACCATAGCAGAAAGTGAGGCGCTATGGTGCGGTGAGCGAAACGGCCGTTGACGCCACTGCTGCTGGATATGTTGTGGATTTACCAGGCTCAGAATTGCCGCACTCTCCAGCGCTTCTGCGTCACTCAGGGCGGGAAGCAAACTACCCAGGCGAACTGCCAGCATCGTTTTGCCTGTGCCGGGTGGCCCCAGCAGGAGAAGGTTATGACTACCGGCAGCTGCAATTTCCAGCGCGCGTTTCCCCTGCACCTGCCCAATGACTTCAGACAGGTCTTCGCGTACCTCAGTTGCTACAGGTGGGAGTTTTGGGGGGGTAAGTAATTCCGTTCTCCCTTCCAGAAATGCGCACACTTCGGTGAGATGCTGCGCGACAAAACAGCCCTTTTGTTCAATGAGGCTCACTTCATGCGCGTTTTCACTCGCGACAATAACTTGCCGTCCGGTATTTAGCGCAGCCAGAGCCGATGAAATTGCGCCTGGAACGCCTCTCAACGCGCCTGTAAGCGCCAATTCTCCAACGTATTCATATCGTTCCAGTTTGTCGCTGGAAAGCTGCTCTGAAGCGGCCAGGAGCGCCAGAGCGATGGGTAAATCGTATCGACCTCCCTCTTTAGGCAGATCGGCAGGTGCCAGGTTAATCGTAATTTTACGGGCGGGGTAGGCGTAACCGCTGTTGATAATCGCGCTGCGCACCCTGTCTCTGGCCTCTTTTACGGTGGTTTCCGGCAGTCCCACCATTGTCAGGCCGGGTAACCCCTGGCTGATATGTACCTCGACGGTAACCAGAGGAGCGTTAACGCCGAGCGCAGCGCGCGTATGTACAATTGCCAGTGCCATTTTCTCTCCTTGTGAAAGCATTATGATGGAATGCACCACATTGGGATAAAAGCAGGCAGGCGGCTAACTGCGAGCATGTTCCCCGAATAAAAATGTGAATTCAGTTTTTTTCATGACTTTTACACCCACGATC
>JALAGK010000106.1 GCA_022712475.1 Enterobacteriaceae bacterium | reverse complement strand
GTCCCATAGCTGTCCGTTGATGCCAGGATCGCTACCAAGGGTGATGTCGCGTGAGCGCACGGGCGAACCGTTAATAATTTCGTCAGGCAGCAGGCGCATCGGCAGGCTATCGGTCACCAGCGGCAGCAGGCCACCCGGGCGCAGCGTCAGCACCAACGTAGATACCAGAATAGATGAGGGTTCAAAAAAGCCGCGAATGCGTTCAACCAACGTCGCCGCCTCGCCGCAGGTCAATGAAACCTCAGTGCCATCGCTCATATCAACCAGAATTTCACGGCGCTCGCCCGGGGCCAGAGACAGCTGTTTGACTGACACAGGCGCCGGTAAAAAGCCCTGATCGCTTGCGATAACATGCAACGGACGGCCATCGCTGAACTGAAGCTGATAATGGCGGGCGTTGGAAGCATTAAGCAGGCGCAGGCGTACCCAGCCACGAGAGACTTCCACAAACGGGTTTTGCACACCGTTGACAACCAGACGGTCGCCCACAAAGCCGCCGCTGCCCGGCTCGCTGTACTCCGGCGCGCCGAAGTTATCCAGCCGCTTGTCCTGAATGATGACCGGAAAATCGTCCACGCCGTAGTTTTTGGGTATAGGCAGTGTTTTACTGACCTCATCTTCCACCAGCCACATACCCGCAAGCCCGGTGTAAACCTGGCGCGCGGCGCGGTTCGGAGTATTGGCGCGATACCAGAGCGTGGCCGCCTGCTGGCGAATCGGCAACACTGGCGCCCATTCTGCACCTGGCGACATCATGCGCGCAGCACCGCCAATAAGCGCACCTGGCACCTGGAGGCCGTTAACGGTCATCGCCACGTTTTCCTGCAGCCGGTTGCTGTAAATCATTTTGACATCGTCACCACTCCAGACACGGATGGTCGGCCCCATATAGCTGCCGTTAAAGCCCCAGACTGAAGCTTTACTGCCCGAGCCGGTAAATGACCAGTGGCTGCGCTGCATGGTTAAAAAAAGAGGCTGGCCACGGCGGGATTCCAGCAGCGGTGGCAGCGGCAAAGGCGGCTGCTGGCTGGCGGCATTTGCCCTCAGCGGCACTGCACCTGCGCATAGCGCAATTCCCGATGCCTGAATAAACTGACGCCGACTGAGTGACATAATTAAACCTTGCTCCATGAAAAAACCGGGCAGTGAAGATATCCGGCGACTGAAAATAAGTGAATCTACTTTTTATGGGCTTTTTGCGCGGCTTCGCGCTCTGCCACTTCTTTATCCAGCGCGTCGATTTTATCCATCATCAACGCCCGGCAGTGAGCAGCGAGCTCGCGCACCTGATCTTTATTGTATGTGCTAACGTCCACCGGCGGCAGCATTTCAACAATCACCAGCCCGTTATTCCAACGATTGAGCTTAATTTTATTGCTGGTGTTAGAAACGCACACCGGAATAATCGGCACACCTGCGGCAATGGCCGCGTGAAATGCACCGGTTTTAAATGGCAGCAGACCACGCCCACGGCTACGGGTCCCTTCCGGGAACATCCAGATAGAGATAGTGCGCTCGCGAAACTGCCTGACGACTTGCGCGATGGTACCGTGCGCTTTTGCTCGGTTGTTACGGTCAATCAGCAGGTTGCCAGTCAGCCAGTAGAGCTGGCCAAAAAACGGGATCCACAACAGGCTTTTTTTACCCACGGTCACGGTTGGCGGCTGAACAATGCGCGATGCCGTCACCATATCGTAATTATTCTGGTGATTAGCAATATAAATGGCGTTGCCATAATTCTCTGCGCCCTGCGGTTTACGGGTTTCAACCTTCAGGCCAAATACCACGGCCAGACGACCAAACATATGGCCGAAGGTGGCGACATGACGCGGATCTCGCGGACGGAACAAACACCAGATAGAACCAAAAATACAAACGAAAAGACTGTACAGTACAACAATAATAAAACGAGCAATCAATAACATAACAACCTCAGAAGCGGCAGCCGCTGAACAGTATACTGGCTTTCGGGTAAAACGCAGCGGCCTGTCAGCATGTCCATGTTAGCCATGAAGGTGAGGAACCCAGACGGTTATTCTTATGCTCAAAAATGAGAATTAACAATGGGTCTGGCAGGAAAAACACGCGCGGCACCAGGACGAGGTTGCGTTACCCGGTGCCGCAACGTTGCGTTACTCTTCGCTGTCGTCGCCCGCAGCACGGCGCGGCGCGTCAACTTCCACACTATCAATACGCTGTAGTCCGCGCATCAGCGTCCCGCGACGCCCACGCTCAGTACGTACCTTCTGTAGCTCTTCAGGTCGCAGCTTCAGCTTGCGTTTGCCAACGTGAATAGTGACGCCACTTTGCGGCGGCAGGATATTGAGATACGCAAGTCTGTCGGTCCCCGCAGCGGCCTCGGCGGAAGGAATCGAGATGATTTTGTTACCTTTGCCTTTGGAAAGCTGCGGCAACTCGCCCACCGGGAACATCAACATACGCCCTGCGGCAGTGATGGCCAGCAGCATGTCGTCGTCGTTATGAATTTCCAGCGGCGGCAGCACGCGAGCGTTGTCCGGCAGGGTAATAAGCGCTTTACCTGCACGGTTACGCGCCACAAGGTCGTTAAAGGTACAGATAAAGCCGTAACCGGCATCAGATGCCATGAGCAGTTTTCTATCGTCTGGCGCCATCATTACCTGCTCTACCGTCGCACCTGGCGGCAGCGTCAACTTCGCAGTCAGCGGCTCACCCTGACCACGCGCCGACGGCAGCGTTATCGGGTCCAGCGCGTAACTGCGTCCGGTTGAGTCAATAAATACCACAGGCTGGTTGCTCTTGCCCTTAGCAGCAGCCAGATAGCTGTCGCCTGCTTTGTAGCTCAGACTCGCGGCATCAATATCGTGGCCCTTGGCGCTACGCACCCACCCCATTTGCGAGAGCACAATAGTGACCGCTTCAGACGGCATCATGTCGTGCTCGTTCATGGCCTTCGCCTCTGCGCGCTCGCGCAGCGGAGAACGTCTGTCATCACCGAAGGCTTCTGCATCTGCCTGCAGTTCTTTTTTCAGCAGCGTGTTCATGCGGCGTTCAGAGCCAAGCGTTGCCTGTAACTGGTCACGCTCTTTTTCAAGGTCGCTCTGCTCACCGCGAATTTTCATTTCTTCGAGCTTCGCCAGATGGCGCAATTTCAGCTCGAGGATGGCCTCAGCCTGGGTTTCGCTCAGCGCAAACCGCTCTATTAACACCGGCTTCGGCTCGTCTTCACTGCGAATGATGTGAATCACTTCATCAATGTTGAGGAACGCCGTCAACAAGCCCTCAAGGATATGCAGGCGCTTGAGCACTTTATCCAGGCGGTAGTTCAGACGGCGGCGCACCGTGTCGCGGCGATAGACCAGCCACTCGCTCAGGATCTCATGCAGGTTTTTCACCGCCGGACGCCCATCGAGGCCAATCATGTTGAGGTTAATGCGGTAGCTTTTTTCCAGATCGGTGGTGGCAAACAGGTGGTTCATCACCTGCTCCATGTCCACACGGTTAGAGCGCGGTACAATCACCAGACGGGTCGGATTTTCATGGTCAGACTCATCACGCAGGTCATCCACCATCGGCAGCTTTTTGGCACGCATCTGGTTGGCGATTTGCTCCAGCACGCGCGCGCCGGAAACCTGGTGCGGCAGCGCGGTAATGACCACCGCGCCATCTTCCTTCGACCACACGGCACGCATACGCACAGAGCCTCGGCCATTCTGGTAGATTTTGCGAATTTCGTCGCGCGGCGTAATGATTTCTGCCTCGGTCGGGTAATCCGGGCCGTGGACAATATCAAGCAACTCATCAAGCGACGTGGTCGGCTTTTCAATGAGCGTAATGGCCGCCTGCGCCACTTCTTTGAGATTGTGCGGCGGAATGTCGGTTGCCATACCGACCGCAATGCCGGTGGTCCCGTTGAGCAGGATATTCGGCAGGCGCGCGGGCAGCATTTTCGGCTCGTTGAGTGTGCCGTCGAAGTTAGGCACAAAATCTACGGTACCCTGGCCCAGCTCACTCAGCAGCAGCTCGGCATATTTTGACAGGCGAGATTCCGTATAACGCATCGCTGCAAAGGATTTCGGGTCGTCCGGCGCCCCCCAGTTACCCTGGCCGTCCACCAGCGGATAACGGTAAGAGAACGGTTGCGCCATTAATACCATCGCTTCATAACAGGCGCTGTCACCGTGAGGATGGTATTTACCCAGTACGTCACCCACCGTACGGGCAGACTTTTTAAATTTGGCGCTGGCGTTCAGCCCCAGTTCCGACATCGAATAGACAATACGGCGTTGCACCGGCTTGAGGCCGTCACCTATAAATGGCAGCGCACGATCCATGATGACATACATGGAATAGTTGAGATAGGCGTTTTCCGTGAACTGGTGCAGTGCGAGACGCTCTGTACCGTCATGAGTCATATCGCTCATTAATCGTAAATCCTCAGAAAGGCGGTCGCCGTCAGACAAAGCGGCAATATTGCCTCAGATAATACAGTATCTGACCCACTGACGCACAAGGAAGGGCGATTATTGCTTCACAAGCAAAAGTCTTTGCACATATTGCATACTTGAGCGTGACGCTGTTCACATTATAATCGTCGACAAATGATTTCTGGTAGAGGCAATATTATGAGCAACATCCTGATTATTAACGGCGCTAAAAAATTCGCCCACTCTAACGGCCA
Organism: Enterobacteriaceae bacterium; assembly: GCA_022712475.1. GTDB lineage: Bacteria > Pseudomonadota > Gammaproteobacteria > Enterobacterales > Enterobacteriaceae > Tenebrionibacter. The sequence goes on along the minus strand of JALAGK010000106.1, from coordinate 1,638 downwards.
GCTTAACGATACGCTGACCGATGTCGCAGTTAGCTTCCTGCGCGACCTGGGCCACGAGGTGCAGGTCACCCGTGCTGATGAAGACTATGATATTCAGGCTGAAGTGGCGAAATTCCAATGGGCTGACACCATTATCTGGCAGATGCCAGGTTGGTGGATGGGTGAACCCTGGACCGTGAAAAAATATATCGATGATGTGTTCACTGAAGGTCACGGCACGCTGTATGCCAGCGATGGGCGCAGCCGCAAAGACGCCTCTAAAAAATACGGCTCAGGCGGCCTGATGAAGGGCACTAAATATATGCTGTCCCTGACCTGGAATGCGCCGATAGATGCCTTTACCGATGAAGACCAGTTCTTCCACGGCGTTGGTGTTGACGGTGTGTATCTGCATTTCCATAAGGCAAATCAGTTCCTTGGCATGGAAAGCCTGCCGACCTTTATTGTTAATGACGTGATTAAAATGCCGGACGTACCGACTTATATCGCAGAATACCGCAAACATCTGGGCGAAATTTTTGCTTAACTGTAACCCGGTTTCCATTCCAGGACTCACGCTGGTTGCATGTGCGCAGTTGCGCTGGCAACCTGTGTCCATACGGATTACGACAACAGGAGTTAATCAAAAATGCTGACAGTGATTGCCGATATTCGCACTCGCCCGGGCCAACATCACCGCCAGGCGGTGCTTGACGCGTTCGCTAAAATTGTCCCGACCGTGCTTCAGGAAGCGGGCTGCCACGGCTATGCGCCGCTGGTGGACCATAACGCGCAGGTTGATTTCCAGACCTTCGCGCCGGACGCCATTACGATGGTCGAAAAATGGGACAGCGTGGCGCACCTTGAGGCGCACCTGCAGACCTCGCACATGCAAGCCTGGTCGCAGGAAGTTAAAGAACACGTACTCGACACCCGTATTCGCATTCTCGAAGACGGTCTTTAAGAGCGTTGTGGGTTGTAAAAAGCGATGCAAGCCGGCATCGCTTTTTACTGACGCTGCCACAGCAAGGAAAGTGAGCTTTTGCGTCAATGAATTGAGTCACCAGTACTTGTTTATCTCTTTTCGCAAGGCTTCCGCTGTGGCCTTACCGCTTTCGCTGGCCAGTGCACGCCCCGCAATAAATGCTTTAGCCCGAATGCCGTCAAACAGATGAATATCTTCCGGCACGATGCCTCCCGTAATTGACAGTTCCAGCCCCAGCTCGCAAAGCGCCCGCATTTTGCTTAAATCCGCCTGTGTCCAGTTAACACCGGCCAATTCAGCATCACGCGAACGGTGATAAATCGCCTGCGTGATCCCCATCCCGGCCCACTGTCTGGCATCCTCCAGCGTCCAGTTACCATAAATTTCGATCTGGATCTCCCCACCAGACTCATCTGCCACTTTCTTGCATGCTTCAATGGTCGCAATGTGCGCGGCTGCCGATACCGTTATCCAGTCAGCCCCGGCAGAAAAAGCCATACGTGACAGAATGGCACCACCATCTGTGGTTTTCATATCACATACAATAATATGGTTCGGATAACGCTCCCGCATGGTACGCACTGCGGACATCCCTCCGGCGAAAGCCAGGATTGTGCCAACCTCAATAACATCGACATAACTGGCAACGCGATCGGCAATATCCACTGCGGTAG
>JALAGK010000105.1 GCA_022712475.1 Enterobacteriaceae bacterium | reverse complement strand
TTGTCTCCCTCTGCCATTGTTAATACCTCTTTGCGTCGGGCAGCCCCCGTCGCCGTTTCATAAGAATTAACAAGGAAACCGGCAATGCATTATCATCGTATCCCTCACAGCTCGCTGGAAATCAGCACACTGGGCCTGGGCACTATGACCTTTGGTGAGCAAAACAGTGAAGCCGATGCTCATGCGCAACTCGATTACGCCATAAGCCAGGGCGTGAATTTGATTGATGTGGCAGAAATGTACCCTGTCCCGCCGCGCCCCGAAACGCAAGGGCTGACCGAACCCTACGTTGGTAACTGGCTGAGTAAAAGCCGCAACCGAGAAAAGCTCGTGGTTGCGTCTAAAGTATGTGGCCCAACGCGTAACGGCGACAGCGGCATTCGCCCTAACCAGATCCTCGACAGGAAAAACATCCGCGATGCTCTGGATGCAAGCCTTAAACGTCTGCAAACCGATTACCTCGACCTCTACCAGGTACACTGGCCGCAACGCACCACCAACTGCTTTGGTAAGCTCGGTTACAGCTGGAATGACGACCCACTGCCGGTCACACTACTCGAAACCCTTGAAGCGCTTACCGAATGCCAGCGCGCGGGTAAAATTCGTTATATCGGCGTTTCCAACGAAACCGCCTGGGGCGTGATGCGTTACCTGGCGCTGGCGGAAAAGCACGATCTGCCGCGAATTGTCACTATTCAAAATCCGTACAGCCTGCTGAACCGCAGCTATGAGGTGGGCCTTTCGGAAGTAAGCCAGCGTGAAGGCGTGGAACTGCTTGCCTACTCCTGCCTCGCTTTTGGCGTGCTGACCGGCAAATATCTCAACGGAGCAAAGCCCGCAGGGGCGCGTAACACCCTGTTCAGCCGTTTTACTCGCTACAGCGGCGAGCAGACACAAAAAGCGGTGGCAGCCTATGTGGACGTGGCGAAGCGCCACGGACTGGATCCCGCTCAGTTGGCACTGGCGTTTGTACGCCAGCAAAAGTTTGTCGCCAGCACCCTGCTGGGGGCCACCACTCTGGCTCAGCTGAAAACCAATCTGGAGAGCCTGCACCTGACCTTAAGTGAGGACGTACTGGCCGAACTGGAGGCAGTACACCGGATTTACACCTATCCGGCGCCGTAAAACATGACGGGCGGTTCATAAGAACCGCCCGTTTTTCAGAGACTCAGCGGCGACGCTGCCATAGCCACAACCCGGCAATCGCCAGCGCGAACAGCGAACCAAAGCCCACACCAATGCCCACCACCGGCGCACCGGTTTTCACCGCCAGCGAATAAAGCCCTAGCATCAGCAGCATGGCCGCGTTTTCGCCGAGGTTCTGCACAGCAATCGCATTGCCCGCGCCCACCGAGGCCTTACCACGATCCTGGAGCAACGCGTTAAGCGGCACCACGAAAAAGCCGCCAAGAATACCAATCAGCACCAGCAGCAGATACGACGGCAACAGCGCATGTTGTAGCGCAAAAAACGCGACTGCCACACCAATCAGTACGCCAGCGGGCATACAACGCGCCACGGTTTTAAGCGTAACCAGCTTCGCCGCCGCGCCTGCGCCCACAACAATGCCAATAGCCACCATCGCGTTGAGATAGGTCGGCGTCGCGTTATCGGTAATACCGAGCGCCACCGGCACCCACAGCACCAGCAGAAAGCGCAGCGTCACCCCCGCGCCCCAAAAAAGACTGGTACCAAGCAGTGAGAAGCGCGTTTCACCGTTGTGCCAGAGCGTGTTGCAGGCTACGAAAAAGCCCCGCGTCATGGCTGCCGGATGCCATGAATGGCCAGGGCGTGCCGCCGCAAGTTTAGGGATGAGCAGATTTGCGCCAACGGCCGCTGCATACATCACCACGCACATGCCGAGTGCCGCCAGCAGGCTCCAGTCTGCCAGCACACCGCCTGCGACCGAGCCCAGCAGGATGGCTGCAATGGTTGAAGACTCCATTAGTCCGTTAGCCTTCACCAGCTTGTCACCAGTGGTGAGCTCACCAAGAATGCCGTATTTAGCCGGTGAGTAGGCCGCGGCACCAATGCCGACCAGGGTATAACCTACAAACGGATTGAAACCAAAACAGATAACACCCGCGCCCAGGAGCTTCAGGCCGTTAGCAAACATCATTACGCGCCCTTTCGCAAAGCTGTCGGCAACCTGGCCGACAAACGGCGCAAACAAAATGTAAGCCCCCACAAACACCATCTGTAATACCGGCTGGCTCCAGTCCGGGTAGAACTGGGCCTTAAGCACCGCAAGGGTGGCAAACAGCAGCGCGTTATCGCCAAAGGCCGAGAAGAACTGAGCAGCAATCACCGCCATCATCCCTCGGGAATACAACGACTGGCCGCCAGCGGCTCGGGAAGAATCAGCCATGTGCTTTCTCCGCTTCGTCCAGCATGGTTTTTAACGTCACAAAATCCGGCTTGCCGCTGCCCAGTAATGGCAGTTGCTTGAGCACACGGATATCACGCGGCACCGCCAGCTCAGGCACGCCGGTGCTGCGCGCCTGTTGCAGCAACCGCTCACGCGTCAGTTCGCCGTCGGTGGTATACAGCACCAGCGCTTCCCCTTTGCTGGCATCAGTTTTAATGACGGTCGCGTGCAGTTTCTCCGGCGAGACTGCCAGTGCGACCTGTTCTACCATCTCCAGCGACACCATCTCACCGGCAATTTTGGCAAAACGCTTTGCACGGCCTTGAATCACGCAAAAACCCTGCTCATCAAACGCGACGATATCGCCCGTGTCGTACCAGCCGTTTTCCACTTCACCGCGCTCGTTTTCTGCTGCCGGCACTTCCAGCTCGCCGGGGTTTTCCACACGCAGGTAACCTTTCATGATATTCGGCCCACGTAACTGTAGACGGCCACCGTCTTCAATACCCGGTACTGCCAGCAGGCGAGCGTCCATGGCAGGCAGAATGCGCCCTACCGTACCTGGCTTCGCCGCCATCGGTACGTTAATGGATACCACGGGCGCGCACTCGGTCACACCGTAACCTTCAAGGATGCGCAGGCCAAACTTGTCCTGCCAGATTTGACGCGTGCTGTCCTGCAATTTCTCTGCGCCTGCCACCACGTAGCGCACGCGGTAAAAGTCGTAAGGATGGGCAAAGCGTGCGTAATTACCAAGGAAAGTCGAGGTGCCAAAAATCACGGTGCAGTTGCGATCGTAGGTTAACTCCGGTACCACGCGATAATGCAGCGGGCTGGGATAGAGAAAAACTTCTGCGCCGGTAAGCAGCGGCGTAAACAACCCCACCGTCAGACCAAACGAGTGGAACAGCGGCAGCGCCGACATGAACCGGTCGTCAGCGGTAAAATCCGCTACAGCACGGATTTGCTCAACGTTTGCCAGCAGGCTTTTATGACTGTGCACCACGCCCTTCGGGTTACCCTCAGAGCCAGATGTGAACAATACCATCGCGGCGTCTTCTGCTTTCTGCTTCACCTGGGCAAGTTTTGGCAACAGCACACGCGAGAAAATCCACAACTTGTCGGTGAACGTGATATCGCCTTTAAGGTCCTCAAGGAATACCCAACGCACGCTGGTTAACTGCTCCGGCAGGTGCCACAGCTTGCCCTTGTCCATAAACTGGCGCGAGGTAAACACCGTCTGTATCTGTGCAGCAGTAATGGCCGCCGTCAGACCTTTATCCGCGGCGGTATAGTTCATCATAGCCGGAACGCGCCCACGGCATACGGCGCCAAAAATCACAGCGGCGCTGATGGCCGCATTTGGCAGCATCAGACCAATGGTTTCACCCTGCTTGCTGTACTTCTCAAGGATGCGGGCCACAAACAGCGTTTTGGTCAGTAATTTGCGGTAACTGTCTGGCTGAAAATTGATGTCTTCAATGCATTTTTTACGCTCACCGTAGCGATACTGCGCACGCAAAAGCGCATCAAACAGCGTTTCACGCGGGCGCACGGCCATCTGC
>JALAGK010000104.1 GCA_022712475.1 Enterobacteriaceae bacterium | reverse complement strand
GACTCGCATCCCCGGTATTCACCATGTTCTTGAGGTGGAAGACGCACCTTACACCTCCCTGCATGACATTTTTGAACAAGCGCTGGCGCTCTACCGCGAGCAGCTCGAAGGCAAAACGTTCTGTGTGCGTGTGAAGCGCCGCGGCAAGCATGAATTCACCTCCATTGAGGTGGAACGCTATGTCGGGGGCGGGTTGAATCAGCATATTGAATCGGCAAAGGTGAAGCTGACTCACCCGGATGTGACCGTAAACCTCGAAATTGAAAATGACAGGCTGCTGCTGGTCAAAGGCCGTTACGAAGGCATTGGCGGTTTCCCTATCGGTACCCAGGAAGACGTGCTGTCACTGATTTCCGGCGGTTTTGATTCCGGCGTGTCGAGCTATATGCTGATGCGTCGCGGTTGTCGCGTGCACTACTGCTTCTTTAACCTGGGTGGCGCGGCGCACGAAATCGGTGTGCGTCAGGTGGCGCATTATTTATGGAACCGTTACGGCAGCTCGCACCGCGTGCGCTTTGTTGCCATCAACTTTGAACCGGTAGTCGGTGAGATTCTGGAGAAAGTGGATGACGGTCAGATGGGCGTGGTGCTTAAGCGTATGATGGTACGCGCGGCGTCAAAAGTGGCAGAGCGCTATGGCGTGCAGGCGTTGGTCACCGGTGAGGCGCTGGGCCAGGTCTCCAGCCAGACCCTGACCAACCTGCGCCTTATCGACAACGTGTCTGATACGCTGGTGTTGCGCCCGCTGATTTCCTGGGACAAAGAGCACATCATTGATATCGCGCGTGAAATTGGCACCGAAGATTTTGCCCGTACCATGCCGGAATACTGTGGCGTCATATCCAAAAGCCCGACGGTGAAAGCGGTGAAGGCGCGTATTGAAGCCGAAGAAGAGCACTTTGACTTTAGCATTCTTGAGCGCGTTGTGGCCGAGGCGAATAACCTGGATATTCGTGAAATCGCCCAGCAAACCGAGCAGGACGTGGTGGAAGTCGAGACCGTGAGCGATTTTGGTGCTGACGATGTTGTTCTCGATATCCGTTCTATTGACGAGCAGGACGATAAGCCGCTGGTAGTGGAAAACGTGCAGGTAGTATCGCTGCCGTTCTATAAGCTCAGCACGCAGTTTGGCGACCTCGATCAGAGCAAAACCTATTTGCTATGGTGTGAGCGCGGTGTGATGAGCCGCTTACAGGCGCTGTATCTGCGTGAGCAGGGTTTTGCCAATGTGAAGGGCTACCGCCCGTAAAACCTGTGTTGCCGGAGCCGTATTCAGGTTCCGGCTTTGCTTTTTGGCAATAAAATCAAACGTTGTCAACAGTACTGGTAGCCCTGGCCGCCAGCAACGTATTGACTCGCGTTATTCTGTTCTGCTTTTTCTGCGTATATATTCTTCCTGTCATCGTTATTTTTACGAGTGATTCGTTTATGTATTTGCTTTGTCAATATATTAAAATTACCTGAATAATTACGCTGCTTACATAATGGGCTTAATTTCTTTTAGTGGTGTTCAGGTGCTGTTTTTCTTATGATGACTCAATATCTGACAGGTAATAATAAAAATACCGCTGGGTTTAATGTGTCATTAATAAGGATGTTAATATGGATGTTAAGGCTATTTCGCTAAAGAAAAAAATTGGTGCTGTCGTCATTGCGGCAGCGATGGCGGGCAGTATATTCAGTTCTACGGCGCTGTTTGAAAACGTTCCGGCAGGCTATATCTGCGTGATTCAGTCACCGCTGTCCGGTAAGCTTACTATCCACACCGAGCCAGGGCTTAAGGCACAGTTATTCGGTATTGTGACCTATTATCCCCGTTCCGGCGTATTTGAGTTTAACCAGCCTGTTGATCCGAACGATCCGTCTCAAGTCGCTTCTTATAAAGCCGAAAATGATGATGCATTAAAAATTACCTTTAATGACGGTGGTGAAGCCTGGATTAGCGGTTCAATTCGTTATGATTATCCGCTTGAGCAGGACAAAATAAAAACCCTGCATAAAATGTTTTCAACCCATAATAATGTGATGAAAGGCTTGATTGAAAAAACGGTTGAGCGTTCAATTTATATGTCTGGCCCGTTGATGTCATCCATTGAAAGTTTTATGTCGCGCCGCGCCGAATTACCCAAGTTAATTGAGGATCAGGCGCGCAACGGTCTTTATGATGTGGTGACCAAAGATGTGCGTATGGAAGATGAATTCACCAAAGAGGTGAAAATGGTGAAAGTCGCAGAACCGATTCGCGATTCCAACTCGCCAGGCGGTTTGCAGCGTCAGGAAGAGTCGGTGCTGACAAAATATGGTATGTCGCTTTCTAACTTCACGACCAACAATATTTCCTATTCACCTAAAGTGCAGCAGCGTGTTGATGCGTTGTTTGCTGCCGCATCGGATATTCAGGTGGCTACCCTGAATGCGAAGAAGGCCGAGCAGGACAGAAAGACCTCTGAAGAGAAAGGTAAGGCTGAAGCCACCGAGGCGGAGTGGAAGGCAAAGACCAGTGCCGCAGAAGAGACAGAAAACGCACGCAAAGTGGCAGAGGTTCAGAAAATTGAAGCCCAGCGTGACAAGGACGTTGCGATAATCGAGGCCAATAAAAAGCGCGAAGTGGCCGAGCAGGAAAAAATCACCGCGTCGTTATATAAAGACGCCCAGCTACTGCGCGCAGAGGCGGATGCCACCTATAAGCGCAAAATGATGGAAGCAGACGGCGCGCTGACGCAGAAACTGGAAGCGTATAAGCACTCGGTTGACCGCTTTGCCTCAGCAATGCAGAACTACCAGGGCAACTGGGTACCGCAGGTGGTAACGGGTGGTAACAGCGCGCAGGGAAATAACGCGGCGATGAACATGATGGAGTTTTTAAGCCTCAAGGCGGCGCGTGATTTAAGTCTGGAGTTGAGTGCTGGCGATAAGCCACAGCCTTAATAGCGTGAGCCGGGGAGCCACCTGGCCCTGTTATGAGCAGGTAGCCTGTTAACGGGCTACCTCAGATTGCTGACAAAGAAGGAAAAAACGAAGTTTTTCCTTCTTTGTGGTGAGCAGGCGAAAATCAATGAATTGATTTTCCTTATTTTTTATTGAGTGTTATCCATCCTGTCTGCGACAGGATGAGGTTTGTTATCAGTCTCAGTCAGCCCGTTAGCGGGCTACCTGTGCGTCATCGGCATCATGATAGTTATAAATACCCGCCGCCAGTACCAGCTGTGACGCTACTTCTCGGGCCTTTTCCGATCCTGCGAGCAATTCAATAATCTTCAAGGCAAAGTCCATTGCCGTACCTGGCCCCTGGCTTGTCAGCAGGTTGACGCGCGGGTCCCACACCACACGCCTGTCCATCCACTTCTCTTGCGGAATACGGTCTTTCAGCCCCGGAAAACCGGTCATATTGCCGACCGGGAACAGATCGTGCGGGATCAGTACTACGCCTGCTGCCGCGCAGATAGCGGCGACGAGGCGTCCTGAGTGATGAAACTGGCGCACGGTTTCAACTAACAGCGGGTTGTCGCGAAAACACTCGGCGCCTTTGAGGCCGCCAGGTAGCACGATAACGTCAAAATCACCGTCGGCCACTGCCACCAGTGGCGCATCGGCTAACAGTTTTACCCCACGTGAACAGGTAATCGTCAGGTTGCCGTCGCTGGCAACGCTTGCGGTAGTAACTGCGATACCGCCACGCACCAACAGGTCGATAACCGTTACTGCCTCTGTTTCCTCACTGCCAGGGGCGAGACAAACCAGCGCCGATGCGCTCATATTCATTCTCCTTGCGTTTGACCTGCTCATACAGATGGGCGTTGGCTGGGGCACTCAGGCCGTGGGCGCGAGCGCGCTGTAGCAAATAGCCGGTAATGTAGTCGATTTCAGTGTGGCGCAGCATGCGCACATCCTGCAACATGGATGAAATATTGGCAGCGGTGCTGTCCACGACATCCCAGACGTAACTTAGCAGCCCTTCCGGCGTAGTATGGTGGCCTTCGCGCACCATCACCTGGGCGACTTCGTTACACACGTTTTCCACCTCCTGCGCGTGCTCACGTAGTCCGCCGTTGGCACAGTTAAATACCGCTGTCATGGGGTTGATAACGCAGTTGGCCGCCAGTTTATTCCAGCGAGCGGCGTTGATATTGTCGTGCCAGGCCACATCTGGCAGCGCGCACTGCAACGGCTCGGCAAGCCAGCTGTAGTCACGCCCGGCATCGTTGCCAGGTCCAATATGCGTGAGCCCACGGGCAACGTGAATAATGGTGTTCCCCTCGCGCCGGGCGGCCTGAGTTGTCACCCCCGCAATGAGCGGCTGGCGCAGATGGCGCAATTCTTCTGTTGTGCCCATACCATTGTGCAGCAGCACGACAGGACAATTCTCAGGTAAGACAGGCGCGAGATTTTTTAGTGCATCGGAAACCTGAAACGCCTTGAGCGTCACCAGCAGTAGTTGGCTGTGAGCCAGGAAGTTTTCGTTATTAGCGAGTACGGTGCGCTGAAAGCGGCTGGCATCTGTGGCCGTCACATCAACACTGAACTGCGCCTGCGGTACGCGCAACCATCCCTGAAGCTCATGGCCCTGGTTTATGAGTGCTGACAACCACAGTTGCCCCAG
>JALAGK010000103.1 GCA_022712475.1 Enterobacteriaceae bacterium | reverse complement strand
TTTTTGACAAAAACATAAACAAAAATGCTACATCTGGCATTTCTTTAAATTAGAAAAACTAATGCGAAATAAGGTGTGGGATTAGAATATTTCAAATGAGGAGTCGCCCCTTTCAGCTAGCGGAAGGGGCGCACAGACGGATTTAGCGCAGCCAGTCCGGCAGGTCGTTGAGCCCCAACGCCTTGCGAATCAACTGAGGTTTTACCCCAGGTAATGTATCGGCGAGCTTCAGGCCAATATCACGCAGCAGTTTTTTCGCCGGATTACTGCCTGCAAACAGCTCGCGAAAGCCCTGCATACTCGCCAACATCAGCGCTGCGCTGTGCTTGCGGCTGCGTTCATAGCGGCGCAGATAGAGATACTGACCAATATCTTTGCCCTGTTCATGCAGGCGGCGTACCTGGGCAATGAGCTCTGCGGCATCCATAAAACCGAGGTTTACTCCCTGCCCGGCCAGCGGATGAATGGTGTGAGCGGCATCGCCCACCAGCGCCAGCCGGTGGGCGGCAAACTGGCGCGCATAACGCCCCGTCAGCGGAAATACCTGGCGCTCACTCTCTACCTGACACAAGCCCAGACGGTTATCAAACGCCACCGTCAGCGCCTGGTTGAAAATTTCATCATCCACTTCACGCATCCGTGCGGCCTCGTCCGGCGACAGCGACCAGACAATAGAGCACAGATAAGGATCGCTTAGCGGCAGGAAAGCCAGTACGCCATCGCCGTGGAAAACCTGGCGTGCGACGGCATCATGCGGCTCGGCAGTGCGAATGGTCGCCACCAGCGCGTGATGACGATAATCCCAGGACGCCAGCGGGATATCCGCCTGCTGGCGCAACCAGGAGTGCGCGCCGTCGGCCCCCACCACGAGTCGGGCTGTCAGCATGGTACCGTCTTTGAGCGTAAGAAACGCCTCGTTCTCACCCCAGGCAATCTGCTGCATTTCAACAGGAGCCAGTAGCGTGATATCCGCATAACTTTGCGCTTTTTCCCACAGCGCCTGGTGAATCACGGCGTTTTCGACAATATGCCCCAGGTGACTGAAGCCGAAGCTGCTGTCTTCAAAGCTGATGCGCCCGAAGCTGTCGCGGTCCCAGACCTCCATGCCGTGATAGCAACTGGCACGCTGCGCCTCAATCGCATTCCAGACGCCAAGTCGGGTAAGCAGTTTTTCGCTGGCGCCGTTGATTGCCGACACACGCAGCGCGGGGGGAGCGTTGCTGTCCAGTTTTTCCGCTACCTGCTGCTCGAGCACCGCAATACGCAGACCACTGCCCTGCAGACCGCAGGCCAGGGCCAGCCCTACCATGCCGCCACCGACAATTGCCACATCAACGCTTTGCACTTATGACTCTCCTGTTAACGCGCCACCCAGCCCAGGGTGCGCCTGGCCAGCGCATCACGCGCTGGCGTTAGATATTCCATTGCCATCAACCCTACGTTGCGGCCTGCAACCAGCGGCGCCCAGCGGTTAGCAAATACCTGCACCAGACCGTCCGTCACGCCAATGGTTGCTGCGCGATCGGGTCTGCGGCGTGCATGATAAGCCGCCAATACCGGCCAGGTACCAACATCCTGGCCTTGACGCCAGCGGTCAGCGAGGGTTTCAGCAAGCGTCATCACATCGCGCATACCGAGGTTAAAACCCTGCCCGGCAATGGGATGCAAGGTTTGCGCTGCATTACCCACCAGCGCCAGGCGATGTGTGACGCTGCGTGACGCACGGGTTAGCGCCAGCGGATAAGCGCTACGTGTGCCTGCGTGGGTAATGCGACCCAGTCGCCAGCCAAACGCACGCTGTAGCTCATCACAGAATCGCTCATCACTCCAGCTCATAACGTCTTCGCGCTTCTCACTGGCGTGGCACCACACCAGCGAGCAACGCCCACCGGACATCGGCAGCATCGCCAACGGGCCATCGGCGGTGAAGCGCTCCCAGGCACGGCCCTGATGCGCCTGTGCTGTCGAGACATTCGCAATGACCGCAACCTGACCGTAATCGTCTTTACGCCAGCTAATGCCACACTGAGCAGCGAGCCTGGACTGGCTGCCATCAGCGGCAACCAGCAAACTCCCCTGAATCACATCGCCATTTTCAAGCGTCACGCTGGCAGCATCCTGAGTGCGCTCACAGCTTGCCACACGCTGTGGGCAATGCAGCGTAACACCCGGCGCCTGGCGCAGCAGCTCAAACAGCCGTTGGCCAACATCATGGAGCTCAACTACTTGCCCGAGTGCGGATGTCTGGTAGTCCTGCGCCTGCAACGTGACAAAACCCGCATGGCCGCGATCGCTGACATGCACGGTGTTGATAGCCGTCGCGCAATCGGCTAACGCTGGCCAGACGCCAATTTGTGAAAGTTGCTGGCAGGTACCCTGTGCCAACGCAATCGCGCGGGCGTCAAATCCAGGATGATGTAGCGAAGACGGGAGTGTCGCCTCAATCAGGTGCACGGGTAACGTACCATCGCTCAAGTGCGACAGCGCCAGGGCTAAGGTTGCGCCATTAATGCCACCGCCAACAATGATGACGCTCATGAGCGCCCCGCCGCCATCAGTGCCTCAATGTCGTCAGCGCGTTTCACAACGCTGGCGGTGAGGTTCTCGTTTCCGGCTTCGGTAATCACGATATCGTCTTCAATGCGAATGCCAATTCCACGATATTGTGCCGGTACGTTAGCCTCCGGTGAGATATACAGCCCCGGCTCTACGGTCAGCACCATACCAGGCTCAAGCAAGCGCGAGCGGTCCTGCCCGTAGTTGCCCACGTCGTGCACATCCAGCCCCAGCCAGTGACTAAGACCATGCATAAAGAAAGGGCGATGGGCGTTATCGGCAACCAGTTGTTCAACATCACCCTGCAAAATACCCAGACGCACCAGGCCACGTACCATGATGCGTACTACTTCGCCAGTGACCGCTTGAATGGAAGTGCCAGGGCGATAGAGCATCAGCGCAGTTTCCAGTGACTCCAGCACTATGTCGTAAATCTCGCGCTGCGGCGCGCTAAATTTACCGCTTACCGGGAAGGTGCGCGTGATATCGCCCGCGTAGCCGAGGTATTCGCAGCCCGCGTCAATCAGCACCAGAGAGCCATCATGCAACTCACTTTCGTTTTCGGTGTAATGCAGAATGCAGCCGTTTTCTCCGGCGCCCACAATGGTGTTATAGGAGGGATAACGTGCACCGTGACGAGTAAACTCGTGGTGGATTTCGCCTTCAAGGTGATATTCGAACATCCCCGCGCGGCAACGCTCCATCGCCCGGGTATGTGCCATGGCGCTGATTTCCCCGGCGCGGCGCAGCACGGCGATTTCTTCTGGCGATTTAAACAGGCGCATTTCATGCACCCAAGGCCGCCAGTCGGTGAGCGTTGCCGGTGCGCACAGGTTCTGGCGCGTACCGGCACGCAGTTTTTCCAGCGCGGCAAAAACAATTTTATCCGCATACGGATACAACCCCTGGGCGTGATAAACCACATCCAGTCCATTAAGCAGTTGCCAAAGGTGCTGACCGATTTCGCTAAATGCCAGCGCCCGATCTACGGCCAGTTTTTCCGGCGCGGCTTCCTGCCCCAGCCTGCGGCCAAACCAGATTTCCGCGCTCTTGTCACGCACCCGGTTAAACAACACGCTGTGGCTGTGGTTTTCACCGCTTTTTATCAGCACCAACACAGCTTCAGGTTCGTTAAAACCGGTGAAATACCAGAAATCACTGTTCTGACGATAGGGATATTCACTGTCAGCGCTGCGTGGTGCTTCGGGCGCGGCGAAAATGAGCGCGGCACTGCCTGGCGCCATTTTTGCCAGCAGCGTATGGCGGCGGCGGAGAAACTCTTGTTGTGTCATGGCACCTCCTGAGTTTTATGCCTTTATTCCTCAGCGCAGGCGCGCAGGCGCCTGCACTCAGAGACAAGCTTGTAGATTAATGCAGCGTGGGTTTTTGTACCTCAGGGGCGCCAGGAGCCGGGCGCGTAAACGAGTCATGGCACAAGAGGGCTGCAACACGCACGTATTCAACGACTTCTTCCAGCGACATTTCCAGTTCTTCCTGATCCTCATCTTCGTCATAGCCAAGTTGGGCAATATTACGAAGGTCGTCGATGGCCTCGCCGGTTTCGCCGGTGACTTTGTCAAGCTTGGGCTGCGTAACGCCAAGGCCCAGCAGGAAGTGGTTCACCCAGCCTGCCAGCGCGTCTGCACGGTCAAAAACGCTGATGTTTTCGCCTTCCGGCAAATAAAGCTGGAACAGGAAACCGTCATCTTCCAACGCATCACTGGTGACAGAGTGCAGCTGAACCAGCGTATCAGAAAGGTTTTTACTAAAGGCCAGCCCCTCGTTGGTCAGGTCATGCAGCAGCGCCTGCCAGCTGCTGTCTTTATTGCCGCCGCACAGCATACCGCTGATAAGGCCGTGCATCTCCGCAGGCGTCAACCCTACGCCCTGTTCACTAAGCTGTTGGCCCAGGGTGTCGTAACCGGGCATACCGTTGTTCTGTATAGACATGCGCATTCATCATCGTTGGGAGGAAGAGTTCATGTTATGCTACCATCATGGAGCCCGCAGATACCAGAAAAGGGCTTGTATCTTCATATCAGGGTAGCTTATAGTGGCGCCCCTTTGCTGCCCAGGCGGTAGTAAAAGCGGGCGATTTAACAGCGTGGAAGGTGGCATGTCTGCACAACCAGTCGATATCCAAATTTTTGGGCGCTCGCTGCGGGTCAATTGCCCGCCGGAACAGCGGGAAGCGCTAAGCAAGGCAGCTGAAGAACTCGATAGGCGTTTGCAGGATCTTAAAGTCCGTACGCGCGTGAGCAACACTGAGCAACTGGTGTTTATTGCTGCGCTCAATATTTGCTATGAGCTTGAGCTGGAAAAGCAAAAGACCAGTGACTATGCCGCCAGCATGGAGCAACGTATTCGTATGCTTCAGCAAACGCTGGAGCAGGCATTACTTGAGCAAGGTCGCAATCCTGAACGAACAGGACTAAAGTTTGAATAACACTTCATGGTCAGCTATGGTAGAGTAACTGTGAAGGACAAAATTTCTCTGAGATGTTTGCAAGCGGGCCAGTCCCCTGAGCCGATATTTCATACCACAAGAATGTGACGCTCCACAATCGGTGCGCATGCCTGGCTCGTCCGGGAAGCCTTAAGATTGTGACGTCGCATTGACCTTGAACCACGGGTTCAAGGGTTTCAGCCTGCGGCGGCATCTCGGAGATTCCTCTCTTTCTACTACCAACATGACGCAACACGCACTTTTCCCTCAGACTCGCCAGCAAATTCGCCAGATGGTCCGGCAACGACGCCGCGCACTTAGTGCACAAGCGCAATCACACTACGCACAACAAGCCACAGAACGTGCTCTCGCGTTTCCCCCAATAGCTCAGGCAAAACGCATTGCCGTATTTCTTTCTTTTGACGGCGAGCTGGACACCTCTCCCCTTATCAACGCACTGTGGCGCAACGGCCAGCAGGTTTACCTGCCGGTACTGCACCCGTTCAGCCGCGGTAATCTGCTGTTTTTGCATTACACGCCAGAGACCCCCATGACGCGTAATGTGCTGAAAATCACTGAGCCACGCCTGGATGTGCGTAACGTTCTGCCGCTTGCGCAACTGGACACCCTTATCGTGCCGCTGGTCGCTTTTGACAATACCGGGCAGCGTCTGGGCATGGGCGGCGGCTTTTATGACCGCACATTACAGCACTGGCAGCAGCACGGCTTTACGCCGGTTGGTTACGCCCACGACTGCCAGCAGGTAGAATCGCTGCCGGTTGAATCCTGGGATATTGCGCTGCCGCAGGTGATTACCCCATCCCGGCTCTGGCAGTGGCGGTCCTGAATCCGTCCCGGACCTCTCCTTAGACGATTACGTCCATAGATTACGCAATAAAAAAGCCCCCGCACGCGGAGGCCTTATATCCTGAGCTTACTACGTGATTAGTACAGTAAGCGCGCGCGGATCGTGCCCGGAATCGCTTTCATGGCGTCCAGAGCCTTATCGGCAATCTCTTTTTGCGCGTCAATATCGATAACCACGTAACCCACCTGCGGTGACGTTTGCAGGTACTGAGCGGCAATGTTGACGCCCTGATCGGCGAAGATCTGGTTGATGGCAGTCAGCACACCTGGGCGGTTTTCATGGATATGCAGCAAACGACTGCTGCTGGCACCGTGCTGTGGCAGGGATACCTCCGGGAAGTTCACCGCAGAGAGTGTTGAGCCGTTATCCGAATATTTGCTGAGTTTACCGGCCACTTCAATGCCGATATTTTCCTGTGCTTCCTGAGTCGAGCCGCCGATGTGAGGCGTCAGGATAACGTTATCAAATTCGCACAGCGGTGAGCTGAACGGGTCGCTGTTGGTCGCAGGTTCAGTCGGGAACACGTCAATGGCAGCGCCGGAAAGATGCTTGCTGGACAACGCTTCACACAGTGCCGGGATATCCACCACTGTACCACGTGAGGCGTTAATCAACAGCGCACCCGGCTTCATCAGCGTCAGTTCCTGCTGCCCAATCATATTCTTCGTGCTGGCATTTTCCGGCACGTGCAGCGTCACCACATCACTCATGTTCAGCAAATCGGACAGATGCTGGACCTGGGTTGCGTTACCGAGCGGCAGTTTGTTCTCAATATCATAGAAATAGACGTGCATCCCCAGCGATTCGGCCAGGATACCGAGCTGAGTACCAATATGGCCATAGCCAATAATACCAAGCTTCTTGCCACGTGCTTCATAGCAGCCCACTGCCTGCTTATTCCACACGCCACGATGCGCTTTAGCATTGGCCTCAGGTACACCGCGCATCAACAACAGCAACTCGCCAATAACCAGTTCCGCGACAGAACGCGTGTTAGAAAACGGCGCGTTAAATACCGGGATCCCACGTTTAGCCGCCGCATTCAAATCGACCTGGTTGGTGCCGATACAAAAACAGCCTACGGCAACCAGCTTTTCAGCCGCCGCGAAGATCTCTTCT
>JALAGK010000102.1 GCA_022712475.1 Enterobacteriaceae bacterium | reverse complement strand
GCTCGAAGAGGCCGACTTTCAGAAAACACTGCCGCCAGATGCCCCGCCTTCAGAACGACTGGAAGAAAGCCGCACGCTAACGCTCATCATCGGCGCGTTGGGTATCGGTTATCTGGTGATGTACTTTGTGGAAAATGGTTTCAATATCACCATTAACACTGTCAACCTGGCGTTTTTGATTGTCGGTATGCTGCTGCACAAAACGCCCATGGCCTACATGCGCGCTATCAGCGCCGCAGCGCGCAGCACTGCCGGCATTCTGGTGCAGTTCCCGTTTTATGCCGGGATCCAGCTCATGATGGAACACTCAGGGCTCGGTGGCCTGATTACCGAATTCTTTATCAACGTCGCCACGAAAGAAACCTTCCCGATTATGACGTTCTTCAGCTCCGCGCTGATTAACTTTGCCGTGCCTTCCGGCGGCGGACACTGGGTCATTCAGGGACCGTTTGTGATGCCAGCAGCCCAGGCGCTGGGGGCAGACCTAGGTAAGTCAGTCATGGCTATCGCCTATGGTGAACAATGGATGAACATGGCGCAGCCTTTCTGGGCGCTACCGGCGCTGGCCATCGCCGGGCTGGGTGTACGAGACATTATGGGCTACTGCATTACCGCCCTGCTGTTCTCCGGCGTGATTTTTGTCATCGGGCTCACGCTCTTTTAAAAGACATAGCGATAAGGAATATCAGATGAAAAATATAGTTATCGTCAGCGCGGTGCGCACCGCCATCGGCAGTTTTAACGGCGCACTGGCCAACACAAGCGCAGTCGATCTCGGTGCAACGGTCATTAACGCGGCGCTGGCGCGCGCCGGTCTTGAGCCTGCCCTGGTCGATGAGGTCATTATGGGCAACGTATTACAGGCAGGGCTTGGGCAAAACCCGGCACGCCAGGCGCTATTAAAAAGCGGCCTGCCAGAGACAGTGTGCGGCTATACGGTGAATAAAGTCTGCGGCTCCGGTCTTAAAAGCGTAGCGCTGGCAGCACAGGCTATTGCTGCCGGCCAGGCCACGACCATTGTCGCCGGAGGCATGGAAAACATGAGTCAGGCACCTTATCTGCTGGATGCCCGCGCACGCTGGGGGTATCGACTGGGAGACGGCCAGCTGGCAGATACCCTGTTGCGCGACGGGCTGATGTGTGCCACGCACGGTTATCACATGGGCATTACCGCAGAAAACGTCGCCCGAGAATACGGCATTAGCCGCGAGATGCAGGACAACGCTGCGCTGGCGTCTCAGCAAAAAGCCGCTGTGGCGCTTAAAACAGGCGCATTTAATGATGAAATTATTGCCATCTGCGTGAAACAACGCAAGAGCGAGCGTCTGTTTGATACTGATGAATTCCCGAAAGCGGACACCACGCTCGAAGGCCTCGCCGGGCTGCGTCCTGCGTTTGATAAGGCCGGCAGCGTAACGGCAGGCAACGCGTCGGGTATTAACGACGGGGCCGCCGCGCTGGTCATCATGGAGGAACAGACCGCCCGTAATGCCGGACTGACGCCGCTTGCGCGCATTCGTGGTTACGCCAGCGCCGGTGTGGCACCGGCACTGATGGGCATGGGGCCGGTTCCGGCGACTCAAAAAGCGCTGGTACAAACCGGCCTACAGCTAAGCGATATCGACCTGATAGAAGCCAATGAAGCCTTTGCGGCGCAGTTCCTCGCAGTCGGGCAAACGCTGGGGTTTGATATGGAAAAGGTTAACGTTAACGGCGGCGCGATGGCGCTCGGACATCCGATTGGCGCCAGCGGCGCGCGCATTCTGGTTACCCTGCTTCACGCCCTGCGCAAACGTGATAAAACCCTGGGGCTGGCAACGCTGTGTATAGGTGGCGGCCAGGGAATTGCGGCAATCGTGGAGCGTCTGCACTAGCTCCCCTGTGGCATTTCAAAAGATAATAAAAAACCCCACCGACAGGTGGGGTTTTATCGAGCAAACATCTGCGATTATTCGTCAGCGTCGTCTGCTACATCATCGTCGCTGTCAGCTTCTGGCGCAATTTCATCTTCGCCTTCGGCCACGCTACCGTCGATGCTATCAAGCTCTTCGTCATCCACCGGCTCGGCCACGCGCTGCAGGCCTACCACATTTTCGTCCTCGGCGGTGCGAATCAGAATAACGCCCTGGGTGTTACGTCCCACAATGCTGACTTCCGAAACGCGAGTACGCACCAGCGTACCGGCATCGGTAATCATCATTATCTGGTCGCAGTCGTCCACCTGCACCGCGCCTACCACCTTACCGTTACGTTCGGTCACCTTGATGGAGATAACCCCCTGGGTGGCACGTGATTTGGTCGGGTATTCACTGGCAGCGGTACGCTTACCATAGCCGTTCTGCGTGACGGTGAGGATAGCCCCTTCACCGCGCGGGATAATGAGGGACACAACGCTGTCGCTCTCGGCCATCTTGATGCCGCGCACGCCGGTGGCGGTACGGCCCATGGCACGAACGGCGTCTTCTTTAAAGCGCACCACTTTACCCAGCGCTGAGAACAGCATCACTTCGTCATTACCGTCGGTCAGGTCAACACCAATCAGCTCATCGCCCTCATTGAGGTTGACGGCGATAATGCCTGCACTGCGCGGACGGCTGAATTCAGTCAGCGCGGTTTTCTTCACCGTACCGCTGGCGGTTGCCATGAACACGTTCACGCCTTCAGCATATTCACGCACCGGCAGAATAGCGGTGATGCGCTCGTCGGCTTCCAGCGGCAGCAGGTTAACGATAGGACGTCCGCGTGCACCGCGGCTCGCTTCCGGCAGCTGATAAACCTTCATCCAGTACAGGCGACCACGGCTGGAGAAGCACAGGATCGTGTCGTGGGTGTTGGCGACCAGCAGGCGGTCGATAAAGTCTTCTTCTTTAATTCGTGCCGCTGATTTGCCTTTACCACCGCGGCGCTGGGCCTCGTAGTCGGTCAGCGGTTGGTACTTCACATATCCCTGGTGAGACAGCGTCACCACAACGTCTTCCTGATTAATCAGGTCTTCGATGTTGATATCAGCACTGTTAGCGGTGATTTCAGTGCGACGCTGGTCGCCAAACTGCTCGCGAATGAGTTCCAGCTCTTCACGGATCACTTCCATCAGGCGGTCAGCGCTGCCCAGGATATGCAGCAACTCAGCAATCTGCTCAAGCAGCTCTTTGTATTCGTCGAGCAGCTTCTCGTGCTCAAGACCGGTCAGTTTTTGCAGACGTAAATCCAAAATCGCCTGCGCCTGCTGCTCGGTGAGGTAGTACTTACCGTCGCGGATACCGAACTCCGGCTCCAGCCACTCCGGGCGAGCGGCGTCGTCACCCGCGCGCTCCAGCATAGCCGAGACATTACCCAGGTCCCAGGACTGGGCAATAAGTCCGGCTTTCGCTTCCGCTGGCGTCGGCGCACGGCGAATAAGCTCAATAATCGGGTCGATGTTTGCCAGTGCAATCGCCAGACCTTCAAGGATATGGGCGCGATCGCGTGCTTTACGCAATTCAAAAATCGTGCGGCGCGTCACCACTTCACGGCGGTGGCGCACAAACGCCTCGAGGATGCCCTTAAGGGTCATGATTTTCGGCTGGCCGTGATGCAGCGCCACCATGTTGATCCCGAAAGACACCTGCAACTGGGTCAGGGAATACAGGTTGTTCAGCACCACTTCGCCCACCGCATCGCGTTTGATTTCAATCACGATGCGCATCCCGTCTTTGTCAGACTCATCGCGCAGGGCGCTGATGCCCTCAACGCGTTTGTCTTTCACCAGCTCGGCGATTTTCTCAATCAAACGCGCTTTGTTAACCTGGTAGGGAATTTCATGAACGATGATGGTTTCACGACTGGTCTTGGCATCGACTTCCACCTCCGCGCGCGCGCGAATGTAGATTTTGCCGCGCCCGGTGCGGTAGGCCTCTTCAATGCCGCGACGACCGTTGATGATAGCGGCAGTTGGGAAATCCGGACCCGGGATGTGCTCCATCAGCCCTTCAACGCTAATGTTTTCATCATCTATATAGGCCAGGCAGCCGTTAATCACTTCAGTCAGGTTGTGTGGCGGGATGTTGGTCGCCATACCAACGGCGATACCGGATGAGCCGTTGACCAGCAGGTTTGGCACTTTGGTCGGCATCACTTCCGGGATTTTTTCTGTGCCGTCATAGTTATCAACAAAATCCACCGTCTCTTTTTCAAGATCGGCCATCAGCTCATGGGAGATTTTCTGCAGGCGGATTTCGGTATAACGCATTGCTGCTGCGGAGTCGCCGTCGATGGAGCCGAAGTTGCCCTGCCCGTCGACCAGCATGTAACGCAGTGAGAACGGCTGCGCCATACGCACAATGGTGTCATAAACAGCGGAGTCACCGTGGGGGTGATATTTACCGATAACGTCCCCCACAACACGGGCAGATTTTTTGTAGGCTTTGTTCCAGTCGTTGCCCAGGACGTTCATGGCGTAAAGCACACGACGGTGAACCGGCTTGAGGCCATCGCGGACATCTGGTAATGCACGGCCAACGATGACCGACATAGCATAGTCCAGGTAAGAGTTTTTCAGCTCTTCCTCAATGTTGACCGGGGTAATTTCTCTGGCAAGGTCGCTCATGTAACCGCTATCCCTCTGTTTGTATGCCGGATTCAAAGGTTGAAAATTATAACACAGCCAGACCGGCAAGTAAGCACGCCAGAGCGCTCGTACGGCGCTTTATTCACGCACGCGGCCTGTTATACTCGCCAGATTGCAAAGAAGGAGTAACAAGAGCCATGAATGCCCAAAACGTAACCTCAGCCCAGAACGTCGATCGCGATGAAATCGCTAAATTCGAAGCCGTGGCGTCGCGCTGGTGGGATATGGAAGGTGAGTTCAGGCCGCTGCACCGCATCAACCCGCTGCGTCTGGGCTACATCTGCGAGCGTGCAGGCGGTCTTTTTGGCAAGAAGGTGCTGGATGTGGGCTGCGGTGGCGGCATTCTCAGCGAAAGCATGGCGCGTGAAGGGGCAACGGTAACAGGTCTTGATATGGGGGCCGAACCGCTACAGGTTGCTAAACTTCATGGACTGGAAAGCGGGATTCACGTTGATTATGTTCAGCAGACGGTAGAAGAGCATGCCGCTCAGCACTCTGGCACGTATGATGTCGTGACCTGTATGGAAATGCTTGAGCATGTGCCTGACCCGCAATCGGTGGTCAACGCCTGCGCCCGACTGGTCAAACCCGGCGGCCATGTGTTTTTCTCTACCCTAAACCGTAACGGCAAATCCTGGTTAATGGCCGTGGTGGGGGCAGAATACATTCTGCGCATGGTGCCGCGCGGTACACACGATGTGAAGAAATTTATTAAACCAGCCGAGCTGCTGGCCTGGGTTGATGCCACACCGCTTCGCGAGCGCCACATGACCGGGCTGCACTACAACCCATTGTTAGACCGCTTTAGCCTCGGCCCGGGTGTTGATGTCAACTACATGCTGCATACCCAGGCTGACGCGCAAAAAGGGTAATCTCACCCCCGGCGGTGTCTGTGGCACCGCTGCCTGGAGACTGGAGTTTCATGGATGACTACGTCGTTTCTTACTGCACAGGCGCTGCATAAAGCCGGAAAACTTACCGAGGCCGAGGCGCATTACCGCCGGTTGCTTAGCGTTGAGCCGGGCAATGACCTCGCTCTGCAGTATCTGGGGCTTATCTGCCTACAGACCCAGCGGCTTGATGAAGCCTATGCGTTAGTTAGCCAGGCACTGGCAATCCGTGAAGATGACAACCGTCAGTTTCACCTGGCGATGGTCTGCCTTGCCAGCCACCGACTTACACAGGCTATCGCACTGCTTGAGCGCGTGCTTCAGGGCAGCCCACAGCACGCCAGAGCGTGCTTTTATCTGGCAAATGCCTGGCGCTCGCAAGGAGACAAACCGCGTGCCATTGCGCACTATCGCCGCTTTACCCAACTTGCGCCGACCGATCCTGCTGGCTGGAAAAACCTCGGTTCCTGCCTGTTTACCACAGGCCAGCTAACAGAAGCGGAGGCGGCGCTGCGCCATGCGCAGACGCTGGCCCCCAACCACCGGGAAACGCTAAATGCCCTCTCATTGCTGCTTGAGCACCAGAAAGCTTACGACGACGCACTGACGTTAAGCCTTAGTGCTGGCGATCTCCCTGCCATCTGCCGCCTTAAACATAAAAATGTGCGCTGGCTATCGCTTGAGCACGATGAAACGCGCTTATGGGAACAGATTCGCCAGGGAAACATCACTAACGCCGAGCCGCTGGGCCTGGCGTACTATCCAGGACTTACGCGCCAGCTTCATCGCGATGCCGCCAGACGGTTTGCTGAAACGCTGTGGCCTGCGCTACTCACCGTACCGCTCACACGCCCGGCCCTGCCGCCCAACCCACGATTAAAAATCGGCTACCTTTCCGCAGACTTTGTCGACCACGCAACACTGCGCCTGCTGGTGGGCGTGCTGGAAACACACGATACCAGCCGCTACGACACTCACCTTTACTGCTACAGTCCGAAACGCACTGACAGCTACACCCTGCGCCTGACACAAAGTGGCCTGCCGCTGCACAATTTGCGCGAGCTGGATGACCGGCAGGCGGCGGAAAAAATTGCCGCTGACGGCGTAGATATACTGATCGACCTTAAAGGCTATACCGCAGACGCACGTCCGGGCATCACGGCGCTGCGCCCGGCCCCGATTATTATCAATTGGCTGGGCTATCCTGGCTCAATGGGCCACCCTGCACTTGCTGACTTTATTATTGGCGACCCCTGGGTAACGCCACTTTCCCACGCCAGCGACTACAGCGAAACCCTGGCGCTGATGCCGCACTGCTATCAACCTAACGACGATAAACGCATGCTGCCTGCCGCTGTACGGCGCAGTGATGTCGGTTTACCCGAAGACGTCATCGTGTTATGCAGTTTCAACCAGACGGTGAAGTACGGCCCGGCGCTGTTTACGCTCTGGAGCAAAGTCATGAAGACGGTGCCTGACAGCGTACTCTGGTTATTGGAAGACACCGATGACCAGATTGCAGCGCGGTTACGACACGAGATGGTGGCACGCGGTATTGCGGGTGAACGCATTATTTTCGCGCCCTTTGTCAGTCAGGCTCAACATATGGCGCGCCTGCAACTGGCCGACATTGCGCTGGACACTTTCCCTTATAATTCTCACACCACCGCCAGCGATGCGCTTTGGGCAGGCGTGCCACTGGTCACCCTCAGCGGTGAAACATTTGCCTCACGCGTAGCCCGTGGTTTGCTGCACGCCGCACACCTGCCGGAGCTGGCTGTTGACAGTGAAGAAGACTGGCTGGCGCTCACTATCAGGCTTGCCAGAGATAGCGCGCTGCGCCATCACTACCGCGAACGCGTTATTGCCGCCCGCCAACACGCGCCACTATTTGATACGCTGCGTTTTACCCGCAATCTTGAAAGGCTGTATGAGGCCGTGCATACCCAACGCACTCTGGCTAAGCATGAACGCACGCCGGTAGTGATTAAGGATAACAACTCATCAAATAATCGCGGCGCGCAATAATTCACGACAACAGATGAGAATGTCTGGCTTGCGGTTGCTATGAGTCGTGTCCAGGCGTTGTAGGGGCCGACTTATCTCTGTGACTGCACCCGCCTGTCAGCCAGCCTACTCTTTAGTGTATTTTATCTGTTGCAGAAAATGTTAATGATGATGGTAACCGCCTGGTTCCAGAAGACTTCTTTATATCTGGAAATCCCAGATATAAGGAAGGAATAAGCCTTTTTGTACGCACAATCACATCGTTGTGAGCGCTTTTACGAACAACTCGCACAGGAAATCAGCACTCGATCAAAATTTCATTTTTTTTTGCAAATCATTGACAAGTTACACAGGCCTTACACGGCATAGACT
>JALAGK010000101.1 GCA_022712475.1 Enterobacteriaceae bacterium | reverse complement strand
GCGCTTATTGGTCAGCGGTTTACGCTGTAGCAGTTCACGCTTTGGCTGTAACTCAACCAGTCAATGACGCACTGTTGATTGCCTTTGTTCAGATATTCCATGCTGACGTTGAACTGGTTGGTAGCAAGTATGGATGCCTCAGTCGGTACCCAGGTGCCATATTCTCCCGCCACTGCTCGCTGGCTGCCTACCACCCAGTCCTGGCTAAACCAGTTGTCCGTCACGGTAATGGGTCCGCGTTCTGGTTGCCCGCGAACGACAATAGATGAGCGGTTACTGGTACCGTAGCGGCCAAAATCAAACCAGTTTTGGGTGATATCCATAAATGCACCAGCAATGTTTTGTGCGGCATACATATGCATATCAAACTGGTGGTATGCGCCGCGTTCACCGTTATTCAGAACCAGGTTATGGTGCGCGGCGTAGCCTTCGCCAGACTGGCCGCTACCGGCTATAGCGTGGCGGTTACTGTCGAACACATTACAGGCTATCTCGGCTGTGGCATTGCCATTTTGCGTTACCACACCATAACCCAGACCTGATTTGATATTGCTATGGATAAAACTGTGATGAACTCGCACGTTGGCGGTATTTTTAACGCTGACGGCGGCCCACGGCCAGCCCCACATCTCCATATTATCGACTTCAATGTTGCTGCTGCCGGATACCGTCTGTATACCGATAGTGGTGTTCTCGGTTGTGGTGCCCTGATAGGGGCCTTCATAACGAATACCGGACATACGGGTGTTGCTGTCCATCACGATAACCGGGAACTTATAGGCCTGCTCGTCAATGTAAGACACGTTCAGGCGAGCGCCTTCGCTACCGTTTATGCCACGATCGCTGAAAATAGTGGTACCGCTTTTAACAAACAGCGCGCTTTGTACCATGGGTATTTCAATTTCGGCATCGCCGGGGATGTAGATGTAACGTGCGCCGCTATCGGTCAGCGCTTTAAGTGTGGCGTAATCCCGTGCCTCCTGATATCCACGCTCGCTTTGTCAATTTGTCCTTCGTAGCCGCTACCACCACCCACGACAGAGCATTGCCCACTGGCATTAAGCAACCGTGTGGTTACCACAACATTCAGCTCAAGTGGTGGCGAGACCAACCCCTTTTTATCCACAGCGCGTACGGTCACTGGGTAACGGTTTTCACCCCCAGGCTCATAGCCAGGTAGCGTGAGATGGAAACTGCCATCTTTCTGTTCAACCGTACCGCCGGCGCTTTTAAACGCAGGCGCGTCAATCTCAAAACGATCGATGCCGTACAAGCTCTCAACGGTTGGTGTAACCACAGCGGTAGTTCCCTCAACGCCAGTTACACCGGTTTCTGCGTTTATCGTGAAAGGTGCCTGGCTAACGGTCACTTCAACAGTAACCGGTTCGCTGATGTTGCCTTGTGCGTCTTTACCCGTCACCACAATGGTATAGCGGTTATTACCCTCAGTCTGCCAGGCGGGGAGAACAACATGATAGTTTGGTATCGAGCCAGTGATTTTACCCCCTGCAGCAAAGAATGCGTCGCCGCTAAATTGTAATTCGTTAACGGTGGTATTCTCTGATGCAACACGCATCGTGGCCTCTAGCGTGGCCAGTTCAGTGCCTTCCAGCGTTTGGGGTGCTGTTACCGTGATGACGGCTGGGCGTACTTCTACTGTCATGCTGAGTGTGGAGGAGGAGCGTCCCTGGTTATCCCACGCGGTGGCACGCAGGATATAGCGGTTATCGCCATCTTTTTTCCATAACGGTAATGAGAGGCTATATCCATTTTGTCCGTTAGCGGTCATTTTACCGCCGGCGTTAAAAAAGGCGTCGGCCTGCCACTCAATTCTGTCAATACCTGCCTGCGCGCTGGCCTGCGGGGATATCGTTATCTGTTCACCCGATACGCCTGCAACGCTATCTTCAAGCGTAAAACTGATGCTGGCGGAAGACACCGAGACCTGCGTTGTCACCGGTGCTGAGCGGTGATTTTGGTCGTCGGTAGCAGTGAGCGTAACGGCGTACTCGTTGACGTGCTGTTGTGACCAGGCCGGTAGGGTCAGCCATACCGTGCCATTTTCCACGCTGATGCTACCGCCGCTGGCAATGAACTCAGGTGCTTCCCAGTCAAGTGAGGTGATGGCCGTTTTTGCGTCAATTTTTAGCGGCAACTTCAGGCGTTCACCCTCATTGCCGGCGATATTCTGTGGTAATGTCAGTACCACTGAGCGTGGTTCAACGATTATCTTCGCCTCTGCGGTATTGGAGACATTGCCTTCGCTGTCGGTAACGTTGACCCGTACTGTATATTCATTGTTTCCGTCCGTTTTATAAGGCGGCAGCACGGCGTTGTAGTTGAGGCTGTAGCCATCGCTACGGGCAGTGCTGGTCTGCACAAATTTTCCGCCAGCAGCCAGAAATTCGGGCGCATCCCATTCGACTTTACCAATGGTTTTTTCCGTTCTGGCATTGAGTCCTAAAGGCATTGTTTGTCCCTCTTCGCCTTTGAGGTTGCCAGCCAGGGAAATTTTGATATCCATCGGCAGTACGTCAATCTCAATGTTGAAGGCAGGGGAAAGATTGCCTTTTGCATCAATGGCCCGTCCTTCAAGCTGATAGCGGTTGGTGCCGGCTTCGCGCCATTCCGGCAGTGCCAGCACATAACCGTTATTTTCAAATACGACATCGCCGCCTGCGGCAAAATAGTCACTACCTTGCCAGCTGATGCCGGTAACGGTATAGCGTGAGGTAATATCAAGATTTAGCACCAGCAGCGTGTTTTCCGTTCCTGCAACGCTTTGCTTCTCCGGGACAGAGAAGAGACGGTCTTTTTTATATTCCAGAACGATAACGTTGTTGCGATCCACCAG
>JALAGK010000100.1 GCA_022712475.1 Enterobacteriaceae bacterium | reverse complement strand
GCTGCGCGTCGGCCCTGCGGAGAAGAGATCCAGCGGCACCGAGATATACACGCCTTTGGTGAACTCCCCTTCGCCGTATTCATTCTTTGAGACATTCGTGATGGTGGCGTAACCGCCCACCACTACGCCGCTGTCGAAGTGTTTAGAAATATCGAGCGTCCCCCCCTTATCACCGGCCAGATACTGGCCGACACTGGCTTTCACCGTCACGCCATCGACAAACGGCGGCGTCCAGTATGCGGTGAGATGGCCGGTTTTCACGCTGTAATCCGTGAAGGTCATCATGTCCTGGGCGCTACGCCAGTCTCGTTGTTTGACATAGTTAGCGTTCAGGCCAAACGCCCAGTTGCTGTCAAGCGGTCGATACAGCACTTCCGCGCCTACGCCGCCAAACATGGTTTCCAGATAACCGCCGTAGGCCTGGCCGTACCAGCCTTTGCCGAAGTACTGGAAGTAGTTAGCTTGCAGGTTATTCACATAGACATCATTTTGCACATACTCACGCACGTGGGTGCGCACGCGCGGCAGGTGCGTGTCCTGCGGCGGGTTGGTGTAGTTAAATTTGTCGTAGTTGTTGGTGAGATTGGCAAATACGCTACCGGAGGTCAGCAGATGGTCCGTGAGCCACAGGTCAGCTGACCCCATCACGCCCAGCTGATACATGTAGAAGTTTTCCGGGCCGCCAATGGACTGATTCAACACCGGATCAATGGAATAACCAAAACGCGGTTTGTCGATATACCAGCCCTGCTCAGTGCGTTGCGGTACCACCGGATCGACACGCTTTTGTACCAGCGGCGTTTCGTGACCAAGCGGCTCGCCGTCAAGATGGCGGCGCAGACTGTCAACGTCGGTTTCAGTGGTCACCTGCGGTAGATTGACACGGTTTTCCGTCACGCGGATGGTGCGAATGCCGTCCGGCAGGTCGTTCATGATGATGCGGTTAGCGCGCTCAATGCCTTCGCGCGAATCGCGATATTTCACCTGCTCGCCCGTAACATAGAGCGTATCGCCCTTCACCTGAATCTTTGCCGCATCCAGACCCGCGTTGTATTTGAGCATGGTCAGCTGACTGGCTGTGACGCTGTGCTGCAAAATGGCGTCCTGCGGCTGCGGCTGATAATCCGGGCGGCTATTGTCGTTATACGACGGCTTAAGGTCGTTGAAATTGGTGCGCAGCGTAAAGCCGAAGGTGAAGGTATTGCCGCGCTCGTAGCCAACGTTAACGTCGGCCCAGTCGGCCACGCGATAAACCGCGCCCACGTTAAATTTGCTCTTCTGGTCAAGTTTACCGGCGTAATCGCCGCTGTAGTCGTTACCTTCATATTCAAGCTTCAGGCGCAACGGTTGCCAGGGCGTCTGGTATTCCACGCCGCCAAACAGCGAGGCTGGGCCGTGGAACATATTGCTGGCGCTAAAGGAGCCTGCCGCGCCATTGCTGTTGTCGCGCACGCAGTATTTATCGCTGTAGCTGCAAAACGGGTTGCGTACGTTGCCCGCAGTGCCGAGGTAACCCCAGCCAAGTCCAAGTGAGAAATCGAACGGTCCCCAGGCCTTGCTGGCAACCAAATATTCACTGTCGAACAGGCCCGTACCACCAACGTCGCGCAGCCCCAGCGCCACCTGGGGCAGCCAGTAGCCCTCTTCCCACAGCCGCAGCTTGACGTCAAACGACTTGTCTTTGTAGGTCTGGTCGCCGGAGAAGGCGTCTACCGACGAATACTGCCGGGTGCGCACATCGGTATAGCGCAGCGTGGTTTCAAGCCACGGCATGAGCTGCACCGAGGCGGAGTAAAAGCGATACTGGTCGTTGTCGCGATAGTTAACGCTAAACTCCCCTTCCCGCGCCATGCGCGCGGTGGGTGTCTGCATCAACCCGACACCGCCAAAATCAGACTGCGAAGGCCCAATCGGCGCGGGATAGCTCTGCGCCTGGCAGGCAGCGCAAACCGCCAGCGCCAAAAAACTGTAGAGATAACGTGTCTTCATCAATCCGGTATCCGGTGGGTCAGAGAGTGGAGAATCTGCTCATTGAGGCCATCCCAGGCACGGGAGAAGAAATGGCTGGCAAAGCCGACAAAAATCACGCTACCCGGCGTAGGCTCCACGTGACGCGCGTTCCAGTAAGCCACCGGTGCCTTGCGCGTTGTGCCGTCAGGGTAAATAACCCAGGCATAACTGCGCTCACCGCCGCGCAGTGTGCTGACATCATTGAGGTATTCATCCACTGAGCGCCCTGGTGCAAAGGTTTTTTTGCCAGGAAGGCTGATAAGCCCCATCAGCGTCACACTGCCCGGCTCCTGGCCGACCCACAGCGAGTACTTGCCCTCTAGCGGCGGGTTGTCCTGCGGATGCAGCCGCACCCAGTCAGGATCAAGATTCACCGCCAGGCGACCCGTCACACGTACACCGGCAAGCTGCTGGCGCAGGCTGCGGATCGCGGCCCCCTCATCGCCCCCCTCACGTGCGGCAAGCGCGCCCAGGCGAGTCAATAAAGCCTGGTGCTGACGTTCGGCCGCGGCCGTCGCCTTAGGCTCAGCGATGACCGCTCCCGGCCACCAGGTTTTTGCGAGAGCGGGCTGTGTCACCAGGTCAGACAGACGCGGCACCGCTTCAACATTGAGCGGCTGCGCGCCCCTGGCGTACACAGTGACGTTAGCGCCAGCCAGCGCAGCCGTAGAAAATGTCAGCAACAGTGCCGCAAGCGTGCGTGTCGTTCTCATGCTTTCGCCGCCTTTAACACAATGGTGGTGATGGGATAAAAGTCAGGACCAAGATACTGCTCGGTTTTACGGATTTGTCCGGCGTCATCGACCCAGAACCGATTGCGCCAACGCCCAGCGTCAGACTCCACGTTTTCTTCAAGCAGACGCACCTGTGTGCGGTCGCTTCCCACTTTCAGCATCTCTTCCTCGCCCCAGTGGAACGTAGAGCGCAGCACGGCGCTACGCACCTGCCCATGCTCAGTCCAGCGCGCCTGGCGCGTCCAGCCTGCACCGTCGGTAATCTGACTCACGCGGGCAAGCGGATCGCGCTCAATGTTGCTCGTCTTTTGTAAGTTGTCGCCAAGACCCAGTGTTTCGACCAGGCGGGAGTGCTGGGTTATTAGCGTGGCGCGGTCAGTTGTCACCCATTTCTGCTGGCCGTTTTCTGAATACGCCAGCGCCACAAACAACTGTGGACCGTGGTTGAGCGTGATGTACTGACTGGCGTAAGGCATGTTCTGGATTTCGTCATCGGTGAGCTGCACGCCGTCTTCACCCAGTACGCTGTTTAACAGAGACTGCCCCAGGCCTTTGGTGCTGGCCGAACAGGCTGTAAGCAGCAGGCACACCATCACAATCACGAGTCGCTGCACGACATTTCCCCGAAGTTAAAATAACCACACCGCAGTGTGGTTATGGTAAAAGCCTCAAACGTTAACGAGGCGCGGTGCTGGTTGTTGTGGTGGTGGTAGTACCGGTGTTAGAACCGTTACCGCCACCGGTTGCGGCAAGCGCAACGCCCACTGCAGACCCGACGGTGCTGGCACTGCTTGCCGTTGAGCTCCCCGAGGACACGGAGGTCGCTGCACTGCCTGCTGCATCGCCCGATGAGAGCGGCCCTGCAGAGGCTGTACCGGCTGCTGCCAGCACCAGTATGGTCACTGCACCATAAAGGACTTTCTTCATAACAATTTCCCTTCATTGAATGAATGGAGATGTACCTGAAACAATCAGGCGCTACCGAGTATACACAACCCAATAAGGTTATTTACGGCACCGGGAAATAAGGCGGGATTTTAAGAATGGTGGTAATAAACAATAACAT
>JALAGK010000099.1 GCA_022712475.1 Enterobacteriaceae bacterium | reverse complement strand
GTTATCACGGTTGTCGCCCATCATGAAATACTGACCCGGCGGCACAATCCATGAGGCGGTTTGCACACCTGGCTGACGGTAGTACAGGCCGACCTGGTCCTGTGCAATCGGCAGCATCAGGATGCTGTGCGCCACATCGCCCAGTTTTTCTGTCCGTGTCGTCAGGCGTTCGCCACCTTCTTTGTTCTGATCCAGCGGCAACTGCCAGAACCCACCGCGTGCCTCGCCGCTCCCCTGAGAGAACGTTTCGACAAACTGACTTGGCTCAACGTTACTGTAGGTAATCGCCAGCGCGTTATCGCAAGCCTGACCGGAACTGCAGTTCGGTTCGACTGTCACCTGTTTTGCAACCGGGTCGTAAACCACGCGATCGCCCGGCAAGCCCACGACACGCTTAATATAATCAACGGTCGGGTTGCGTGGGTATTTAAACACCACAACGTCACCGCGTTTCGGATGGCTGGTTTCAATTAACGTTTTTTGAAAAATAGGATCTTTGATGCCGTAAGCATATTTTTCAACGAGGATAAAATCGCCAATCAGCAGTGTTGGCATCATTGAACCAGACGGGATCTGGAAGGGCTCATAAATAAATGAACGCACCACCAGCACAATAGCCAGTACTGGAAAAACCGAGGCACAGGTTTCCAGCCAGCCCGGTTTTGCTGCCACTTTTTTCAACGTGTTTTTATCCAGCTCACCATTGACATCGGCCTGGGCATGAGCCTTCGCAGCACGACGCTTTGGCGCAAACACAAATTTATCCAGAAACCACAGCAGCCCAGTCACCAGCGTGGCAATCACGATGATCAGGGCAAACATATTTGCCATGCCAACTCCTTAATTATTTACTGTCTTTGCCGACGTGCAGGATGGCAAGGAACGCTTCCTGCGGCAGCTCAACGTTACCGACCTGCTTCATGCGTTTTTTACCTTCTTTCTGCTTCTGCAACAGCTTTTTCTTACGGCTAACGTCACCGCCGTAGCACTTGGCCAGAACGTTTTTACGCAGCTGTTTCACCGTTGAGCGCGCAATGATGTGGATGCCAATCGCTGCCTGACTCGCAATATCAAACTGCTGGCGCGGAAGCAGCTCTTTCATCTTCTCAACCAACTCACGACCGCGATATGGCGCATTGTCGTTGTGGGTGATGAGTGCCAGTGCATCCACACGTTCACCGTTAATAAGCACATCCACACGTACCATGTTCGATGCCTGGAAACGTTTGAAGTTGTAGTCCTGCGATGCATAACCACGTGACGTTGACTTCAGGCGGTCAAAGAAATCCAGCACCACTTCTGCCATGGGGATTTCATAGGTCAGCGCCACCTGGTTGCCGTGATACACCATGTTGGTCTGCACGCCGCGTTTCTCAACGCAGAGGGTGATGACGTTGCCCAGGTATTCCTGCGGCAGCAGCATGTGACACTCCGCAATCGGTTCACGCAGCTCGTCGATGTTATTAAGCGGCGGCAGCTTGGACGGGCTGTCGACATAAATTACGTCTTTGCTAGTGGTTAACACTTCATACACTACGGTCGGCGCCGTAGTGATGAGGTCGAGATCGTACTCACGCTCCAGACGCTCCTGGATAATTTCCATGTGCAGCAAACCAAGGAAGCCGCAGCGGAAGCCAAATCCCAGAGCCGTAGAACTTTCCGGCTCGTAGAACAAGGAGGCGTCATTAAGACTCAGTTTGCCAAGCGCATCACGGAAGCTCTCATAGTCGTCAGAGCTGACTGGGAACAGGCCCGCATACACCTGAGGTTTCACTTTTTTAAAGCCTGGTAATGCTTTATCAGCTGGAGCACGTGCGCTGGTCAGGGTATCGCCTACTGGCGCACCGAGAATGTCTTTAATGGCGCAAACCAGCCAGCCTACTTCGCCACAATGCAGCTCGGTACGGTCAACCTGCTTAGGCGTGAAGATACCGAGGCGATCGGCGTTGTAGGTTTGACCTGTGCTCATGACTTTGATTTTTTCGCCCTTGCGCAACGTGCCGTTCTTCACACGAACCAGCGACACAACGCCCAGGTAGTTGTCGAACCAAGAGTCGATGATCAGTGCCTGCAGCGGGGCATCCGGGTCACCTTCCGGCGGCGGGATGTCGCGCACCAGGCGCTCCAGCACATCCTGCACACCGACGCCAGTTTTCGCCGAGCAGCGAACGGCGTCGGTGGCGTCAATACCGACAATATCTTCAATTTCTTCTGCCACGCGCTCCGGATCAGCAGCCGGCAGGTCAATCTTGTTCAGTACCGGTACAACTTCAAGGTCCATTTCAATCGCGGTATAGCAGTTTGCCAGCGTCTGAGCTTCCACCCCCTGGCCTGCATCCACCACCAGCAGTGCCCCTTCACAGGCAGCAAGCGAGCGCGACACTTCATAAGAGAAGTCAACATGGCCTGGGGTGTCGATAAAGTTAAGCTGGTAGGTTTCGCCATCAGAGGCTTTGTAATCAAGCGTTACACTCTGGGCTTTGATGGTGATGCCGCGCTCACGCTCAAGATCCATAGAGTCAAGCACCTGCGCCGCCATTTCGCGATCGGAGAGGCCGCCGCAAATCTGGATGATACGGTCAGACAGCGTCGACTTACCGTGGTCAATATGGGCAATAATCGAAAAGTTGCGTATGTTTTTCATACAGGAGATTTTTATACCTTAATAATGCCTTCGTGGCCTCGCGCAACGCGCTGTGCTGAGACGGGATTGTGGCTGCGGCTCTCTGCGCCGGAAACGTTGCATTCTACACTACAACCAGAAAACGGGGAAACTGCTCATCAGCAGCGAAGACAAGGAAAACATCAGATAACAAAAGAGCCGGCTTACCGGCTCTGTGAAACTGAAGAGGTATCGACACGCAACGCGTCTGGCGCCAGAGCGACGCTCAGGATAACCGGCTGCCATTCAGCACGCCGGCTCAAGCGGGGAGACAAACCGCGCGCGAGCAGAAAACCGCCCACGCCACCGAGAAGTGCACCGCACACGGCGGCCAAATCGCTGCCAAAAAGCGCCTGGAACAGGCCTGCCATGACAAATAACCCCACCAGCGGTGACATATACACCAGCAATGCCGAACTCAGCAGGCTGCTTTCGGCAATACCTAACTCTACTTTCTGACCGGTAACCAACGGCTCCATACTGGGTACGGTAATCGTATGGGTGGTTTGTGGGCCCAATTTATTTAATACCCGAGAACCACAAGCCGCACGTGAGGAGCAGCTATTGCAGGAGGATTTCACGTCACAGCTGACCAGCGCTTCACCGTTTTGCCAGGAGACGACTGTTGCCCATTCTTTTATCATTGCGCGCTCCGGAATTTCACGTTATCTGCCACACGTTTTGCTGTCTGCGGTGGCAGCTCGCCCACAATGGTAATTTCAGCATTGTTACGCACTTCTGTGCTGACGGTACGACGACCGGTACGCAGC
>JALAGK010000098.1 GCA_022712475.1 Enterobacteriaceae bacterium | reverse complement strand
CGGCCAAAACCGTTGATACCTACTTTGATAGTCATATATTCCACCAGCTATTTGTTAGTGAATAAAAGGTTGCCTGTAAAATTACAAAAACCTTACGCAGCGTCAAGCGGAATCGTGTCAATCATTGCGACAAATCAATCCGCTGGGTCAGCAGTTTGCGTCCGATTTTCCTCCACTTTTCCTGTCAGCTGCAACCCACATGGGGGTAGAGATGAAGATTTTAAAGGGCAGGAAAGACAATTTTGTGATTCTTGTCACAAATGCTACCCTGGTTACTCCTGTTGGAGCAGTTTAGAACAAAACCTGACACCCCGCTGTTAATGTTTTGTTAGAATCTGAACTATCTTGTGAGCAAAAAGGCACACGCTAAGAAGGTGTACGATGTCTGATAAAAAATCCCCTGAAGAGTTGAAAAATAGCCTGTCGGAAATGCAGTTCTGGGTAACCCAGCAACGCGGGACCGAACCCCCGTTTACCGGTAAGTTGCTGCATAATAAAGATGAAGGTATTTATCATTGTCTGGTGTGCAATGCGCCGCTGTTTACCTCACACAGTAAATATGACTCAGGCTGCGGCTGGCCAAGCTTTTATGAACCGGTCAGCGATGACGCCATTCGCTACATCGAAGATAACTCTCACGGCATGCAGCGCATTGAAATTCGCTGTGGCAACTGTGATGCACATCTTGGTCATGTATTCCCGGACGGTCCACAGCCAACGGGTGAGCGTTATTGCGTTAACTCCGCGTCCCTGAGCTTCTCAGGCGATGACGGCAGTGAACAGGTAAAAGGCTGAAGAAACGATTCAGCTTGTTATTACATTCAGGAAACCTACGCGTGAATATTGATGAACTGATTGGCTCAATGACGCCGGAAGTCTATGAGCGTCTGGCAACGGCGGTGGCGCTTGGTAAATGGCCAGATGGTGTCGCGTTGACGCCAGAGCAAAAAGAACACTCGCTGCAGTTAGTCATGATGTGGCAGGCGCGCCATAACAGCACGCCCCAGCACATGACGGTCGGCACCGACGGACAGATTGTGATGAAGAGCAAGCAGCAGCTTAAAGAAGAGTTTGGCATTGTGCCGCCCGCTATTGCGACGCTCAAACCAGAGTAAGGTGCGCTGTGAAGTGCACCTGCAACAACAGGTCGTGTAAACCCGCGGCCTGTTTTTAGTTGTGCGTTTCAATCCAGTCGTCCAGTGTATACAGTGTGGCGCCCGCAGCCGCCATTTCCATAAACGCCTGGGCGCTGTCGTCGGCGTTAAGGTTTACACCACGACAGCCGTCGGTTATCACATTCACCGCGTAGCCCAGCCGTAGCGCATCCAGCACGGTGAATTTCACGCAGTAATCCGTAGCAAGCCCCATCACAATAAGTTCGCGGATGTCATGGTGCTGTAGCCAGCCGTTGAGTGCGGTTTCCTGACGCTGGCCGTTATCGAAAAAGGCGCTGTAGCTGTCAATATCCGGATTTTCGCCTTTGTGGAACACGGCATCCACGGCTGACTGCGTGAGCAGCGGATGCAGCGCTGCACCGTCAGTGCCCTGAACACAGTGATCGGGCCACCAGGTCTGCGGCAACCCATCAAGCTCGCCCAGCGTATAGGGTTCAGCCTGCTGTTGGCTGGCAAAGCTACCGTGGTTAGGTGGATGCCAGTCCTGACTTGCCAGTACCGCATCACCACGGGTCTTACACCAGCTAATCAGCGTATTGGCCACCGCTACAGTGCTGTCGCCATCAGCGACTGCCAGTGCGCCACCCGCGCAGAAATCATTCTGTAAATCCACCAGCAGCAGGGCACGTTGCGTCATGGTTTGCTCCTTATTCATCCAGGGTCAGTTCGCCGCGTAGGTTTTGCGCCATTGCCTGGCGAATACCATCCGCATCCAACCCTTTACTCAAAAGCCAGTGTAGCTTGGTGAGCGTTGCTTCTACTGTCATATCTGCACCGCCGACTACGCCTGCGTGCGCCAGCGCGTTGCCGGTGGCGTAACCACCCATATTCACTTTGCCGGACATGCATTGCGTGAGGTTAACCACCACAATGCCACGTGCGCTGGCCTCTTTAAGCTCATTGAGAAACTCGCTGTTTTGCGGCGCATTACCTACGCCGTAGGAGCGCAGAATCAGGGCCTTCACCGGTTGGCGCAGGAAGTTACGCACCACATCGGCGGAAATACCCGGATAAATCGTCCCCACACCAATCGGCTGTGGGGTGATGTTATGCACGATAAGCTCGCCCTGACCGTTGGGTGCCGCCGGTGTGTTCAGACGGCGAATATGAATGCCGGCTTCAAGCAGCGGGGCAAGATTGGGCGAGGCGAAGGCATCAAAGCCATCAGCGTGCGCTTTAGTGGTGCGGTTACCCCGATAGAGACGGTTATTGAAAAACAGCGATACTTCATTAATGGGGTAATTTGCCGCCACAAACAGCGCATTCAGCAGGTTTGTTTGCCCGTCAGAGCGCAGTTCCGCCAGTGGAATCTGTGAGCCGGTAACAATCACAGGCTTAGCAAGGTTCTCCAGCATGAAGGAAAGGGCTGAAGCGGTGAACGCCATGGTGTCGGTGCCGTGCAGAATGACAAAGCCGTCGTAGTCGTCATAGTGAGCGCGAATATCATCAGCAATATGCTGCCAGTCGTCCGGCGTCATGTCGGAAGAGTCCATCAGCGGCTGATATTCATGAATAGTGAAGTCAGGCATCTCCGGGCGGTGGAATTCAGGCATCAACGCCAGCTGGCGCTGCAGATGACCGGACACCGGAATGTACCCCTGCTCAGAGCGCTGCATACCGATGGTTCCGCCGGTATAGGCGACATAAATGGATTTTTTTTTCATGAAAGACTCTGCGCGCAAAGAAACAGGCGCTGAGTATAGTGGTACGGCAGGAAAAAAACAGCCCGCTCGAGCGGGCTGTTTTTTTCCT
>JALAGK010000097.1 GCA_022712475.1 Enterobacteriaceae bacterium | reverse complement strand
GGGTGATACTGGCATTAAGGGCGATTAAAAACAGCACATTATTAGGGATAGCTGAGCGTACCAGCGGCGAAAATTTCCGTTTGTCATGTGAGCTGGCATTTTTATCGTAATAGTCTTCTTTTATAAACCTCAACAGGTGGTACAACACGCGCATATAGGTGCTGATAACAAGGTGACCTTTGAGTTTATTAAATGACGCAAGGTGCTGCGTACTGGTCCATATTTAACTAAACTCTGCTTTACCTTTATTATCGAGATAATGGGTGACTTTTTCACCATAGTCATTGTGTTGCGCCAGCAGTAGTGAAAAACGCTGATTAAACTCAGTGATATTATTGTTGCGCTCAGAAAGTTCAAGCGCGCGCGAGGCAATCCGCGTGCTTTGTGCGGCAGCATGGGCCGCTCTGGCGGTAAAATACATCACCACTGCCGTCACTGTTGCGCCAATGGCAGCACTGAGACCGCCAATGACGGATGCCGGGCTATCATTCGTACGTAAAAAATCCCAGTACCGGCTCACATCCGCGCTATCCCAGTACAGATAGATGCCTGCGCCGCTCACCAGGGCGACGATAAGGAAAAATAGTATCCAGTAAGCTGATTTGATCACGTCTTTATTCCTGTTGTGGCGTGTAACACTCTGAACGCTATCCCTGTGGCAATTGAGGGTGACAGGGATGATGTCGAGACAAGATTACAGAGATGGAGGTTATTGTACGGTTTTTTATTCGAGTGAGTGTTTTTATTACGTTTATTAACCTGGTTGCATAAATAAAAATGTACCCTGCTAAATAGTGATTAGCGTGAATGTTACGCCGGACAGACTTTTTTAAGCCGTCTGCAGTATGACCAGAGCACATTTCGTGCGGAGAAAATATTTGCCCGGCACCATAGGGTTATTTTCCTTGCTTGTTTTTTTTACAGGCTTTTTGTTTAAACACTCACAGTATTTCCAGCGCAGAACCCATACTGTGGTTTGGAAAAGCGGTTTTTTGAGGGTGAATGTGCTTAGCGAAAAAGGGATAATGTGAGCAGCCGTGTTTTTATTGCGTCGCTACCTGGCTGCGTTGGTCTGAGGAAGGTAAATATTCCTGCTCTGCGGAAAGTCGCAGTGAGCAGAATAAGCAATGTTTTTGTGCGAACGATACATTTATCAGAGAACGCTTATCGGTTATGGCTTAGTTAACCGATAGAATCCTCTACCCGTCAGGGGGGTATAGCATCAGGCGCACTCTGGCGTAAAATCACGGATTAATACTCTGACCCAATGTGGGGTGGAGTGTGTAGCTAAATGCACAGGGAAGTGGAGTGGAACACTATGATTCCGGTATTGCTCGTTGACGATCATCCTGCCATCTGTTTTGCCCTAAAGGTGCTGCTGGAAAAGAGCGGCGAGTTTACCGTCACCAGCTCGTCGGGTGAGAGCCTGATAGCCCAAATCCGCCGCGATGAACCGCAGCTGTTGATTCTCGACCTCGATTTGAAAAATGCCGATGGGCTGGCGCTGCTGCCGCGTATTAAGCAGCATTTTCCGGCGCTGAAGGTGCTTATCTTTACTAACCAGCCTGTACATGTTTACGCACTACGCACGCTACAGGCCGGGGCCGATGGTTTTCTTAATAAAGAACTGTCGCTGGCTTCAGTAGAGCCGCTATGCAGACTTATTCTTGACGGTTACCGCTGTTTTCCGGGGGACGCGCTGAGTGAGGCAATCAAAGCGCCGGGCGAACCCGCAAGCGCTGATCAGGTGCTTGAGCGTTTTTCCGATCGCGAAATAGCCGTGCTTACCTACCTGCGTCAGGGCAAAACCAATAAAGATATCGCCGAGCGGCTGGCGCTCAGTAATAAAACCATTAGCACCTACAAGGCGCGCATGCTGCAAAAAAGCGGCGTTCAGGAACTCGAACAGTTATTTGCCATGCTGGACGAGGAGAAAACGTGAGGGCGCTCTGGCTTATTGTGCTGTATGTGTTTTCACTGGCGACCTTTGCTCAACCCGTTCCCGCCCCCCGAACGTTGCAACTGCTCTCGCGTAGCAGTGAGGCTGTCCCCGACCCTAATCTGACTGCGGCGCAGTGGCGTTGGCTACGCGAACACCGCAAGATTCGTCTTGCTCTCTGGCAGCCGATGCTGCCGCCCTATGACATCACGACCGGACTGAGCGATTATGGCGGTATCAATGCCGATTTCATTGGCCTGGTGGCTGAGAACCTTGGTGTTGAAATCGAAATTGTGCAATACCCCAGCTATGAGCATGCGCTTGCCGCTCTACGCGAAGGCGAGGCCGATTTTATCGCCCAGGCGGACGAAAACCAGAAACGTCAGGGGCTGTATCTGAGTAAGCCCTACAGCAGTAATGTGGCAGTGGAAGTGGTCAATAGTGATGATGCCAGCGCAGATGAGGCGCGTGCTGTCGCGGTGTGTACCGCCTATGACAGTAATCGCATCATGGCGCGTTATCCGCACGCAAAGCTTGAGAGCTTTTCGAGCGTGCGCCACGCGATGGAAGCGCTGGCGTTTCACCAGATTGATATACTGGTGTGCGATACCGTAACCGCTCGCTATCTGGTGAACCAGTCCAGCCTGCGCAATGTTACGATTCGCGCCATTACACCGCCGCTGCCCACGCACGGCTTTGCGTTTGCCGCCACAGAGAAAATGCGCCCGTGGATAGCAATTCTCAATGTTATGCTCACGGCGCTACCGGAAAGCGCTGGCGTGGAGATTCACCGTCGCTGGAATGGCGGTATCCCGCTGTCGTTGAGCGAGCAGTCGCCGGTCTTTACCTCGCTTGAGCGTAAGTGGATTGAAGAGCACCCTCTCATTCGCGTGGCGGTTGCAGAAGGTAACGCGCCGGTGGCCTTTTTTGATGAGGCCGGGCAGTTGCATGGCATGGTGGCCGATATCCTGACCGCGCTGCGTTTGCGTACCGGGCTGACGTTTGAAATCCAGCGTTTTCCGTCTCAGAGCGCGGCATTTGCTGCTGTACAAAGCGGGAAGGCGGAGTTGGTCGCGGGAAGTACCCAGGAAGGCGTCTGGCAAGCAAAGCTGTTGACCACGCGAACCTGGCTTTATAACTCGTGGGTGCTGGTGGGACGCAGCGGCCATTCTGGCGAAGTGAAAAACCAGCGCGTGGTCAGCCTGCGTGGAGATTCACCGCAGGAGTGGCCCGGCAGACAGAGCGCTGCGCAGATTGAATGGGTCGATACCTGGCGTGACGGTCTGACAAAAGTGCTGCATCGGGAAAGCGATTTGATGATTATGCCGCTTATCGTTGCTAACGTGCAGTTGACCAATAAAGTCTTCTCCTCCCTCAAACCCGTGGACTGGCTGGATACCGAGCCGCCGCGCTTTGCGTTTGGCTCATCGCGTCAGGCCTGGCCGCTGGTGACCATCCTTAACAAAGCACTTATCAATATTCCCCCGGAAGATATGCACGCGCTGACCCGCAGTGGCTATACCGACAACAGCTTTTCAGCGACCGATGGGGAGGCGGATGATGGCGATATCCTGCTGCTGGCGTCCATCCTTCTGTTGCTGAGTGCTGTCGCCGGAGCGTGGTTCTGGCGCAGGCGCTGGCAACGGGTAATGCGGCCGATGGAAGACGTGCCCACACCGATTTACGTTTGTGACCAATATGGCAGGTTGCTGGCGGGCAATGCGGCGTTGCGTCAGGCGCTGGGAGCCACTCATGCCCAACTGCGGGGATCGTTACTAGAGGACTGGTTAAGCGGTGCGGGGAAAGGCACTCGCATGATTGACCGTGGAGGTCGGCGCTTGCGACTTTGGCGTATGCCGGTCAGCGGTAAACGCTACAGCCTTGGGGGATGGCTGGATGTTACTACCCAGCGCGAAACGCTTACGGCGCTGCGCAAAGCCAAACGTCGTGCTGATGGTGCCAGTCGTGAGAAGAGTACCTTTCTGACAACCATGAGCCATGAAATTCGCACGCCACTAAGTGCGGTTATTGGCATGCTGGAGCTGGTGATGCGCCGCGGCGGCGATACGGTGGAAAACCGCCAGTCAATTCGTATTGCTCGTGAGGCCGCGCAGTCGCTGCTAATGCTGCTTGGTAATATTCTCGATGTTTCGCGCATTGAGTCCGGGCGCATGGTACTGCACCCGGAGCGAGTGGCGCTACGTGACCTGATTGAGTCCACGGCGGTAATGTTTGAAGGACTTGCCGCGCAAAAAGGGCTGCGTTTTGCCCTGGAGATTGATGCCGAGTTGAATGCCGACGTACTGGTGGATGCCATGCGGCTACGCCAGATAATCGTGAACCTGGTCGCTAACGCCATTAAATTCACTAACAGCGGTGAAGTCGCGTTGCGTGCGGGCGTGCAGTGGTGTGACAGCGACAGGCTACAGCTGATGCTGGAGGTGGAAGACAGCGGTGAAGGCATTGAAGAGGCTGTGCAAAAGCGGCTATTCCGCCCGTTTGAGCAGGGGGAAAGTCGCAGCATGGTGCAGGGTAGCGGTCTGGGTTTGTATATTTCACGTACGCTGGCGCAGATGATGGGCGGTGATATTACGCTCTGGAGCCAACCGGGAGAGGGGACACGGGTATCCGTGGCGCTAAACCTGCCGGTTATGGAGGCACTTGCGCCTGCGCCGCCATTGTATCCACCTATGGCCACGCTGAGCGGGCGCACACTGGACATTCTGATTGTTGATGACAATCCGGCAGGAAGGCTTCTGTTAAGTCAGCAGCTGGGCTGGTTCGGCCATCGTGTGGTGAGCTGTCCAGGGGCGCATGAGGCGCTGGCATTTCTTGAACAGAACTCCGTGGATGCGGTGATAAGCGACTGTAATATGCCCGGCATGAATGGTTATGCTCTGGCGCAGGCGGTGCGTGAGCGCTGGCCGTTGCTGCCGCTGATTGGTGTCACCGCCGATGCACGTGAGTCCGTGCGCGATGATGCGCAGGCGGCTGGAATGTCCGACTGCTTGTTTAAACCGGTGACGCTGGCGATGCTGGAGCCGCTTTTGGCAAAGCTCACGACAACGCTGCCGCTGCGCCCGAGTGTCGGGCCAGTGGGGGCGGAGGAAATGTTAACGACTACCGATGAGCAGGCTGCTGCACTGTGGTATAGCACACAGTCAGCCTCTCCTGTACTGCCACGTCAACATCAGGAGCTGGCACAACGCACAGCACTTAACCAGCAGAGCACTGAAGTGTCACCAGGCAGCTCGTTGCAGGAAAAATCGGCGGCGGTGATGGTATCGGTGTTGCCAGCCTCACTGCTGGAAGGAGATAACCTGAGGATCTTCCTGAGCCTGCAAATTTCAGTACTGGATGACACGCTGGCAAGCATTGCGCTCTGGCAGCGCGATCCCAGTCAGTCACCAGGGGATGCACTGCATCGTCTGCGTGGTGGGATCCAATTGTTGGGTGAATATGAGCTTGAAGCACTGTGCCGCGAGCAGGAGAAAGCGCCAAACGCTGCGCGGATGGTGTTGCTTGAGCAGTCGCTACACAGGCTGCGTGAAGACTTACAGCGATGGCACGATACGGGACTACAGCCAGCGCAGACCGTCCTACAGACCAATGAGGACGTCATCACCTCGTAACCTCCAGTCCTGCGGGATACTATTTGTTTCAGGAACGCCGCAGAGCCTGAGAGTACAGGTCGCGGCTCTTTGTAACAAAGGAGATAGGTTATGAAAAAATTAGTTATCGCTATTGCTGCTGTAGCTTCCCTGGGTGCGATGACCAGCGTTCAGGCTGCTCAGAACTGTGCTGCAAAAGAAGCGGCTATCCAGAAAGAGATTCGTTACGCTAAGCAGTATGGTAATACCTACCGCGTAGCCGGTCTGGAAAAGGCGCTGGCAGAAGTTAAAGCACATTGCACCAACGGTAGCGTGCTGGCTGATGCACAGAAAGATGTGACCAAGCTGGAAAAGAAACTGGCTGAAAAGCGCGAAGATATCGCTGAAGTTCAGGCCGATCTGCGTGAAGCGCAGGCTAAAGGCGACGCCAAGAAAATTGCTAAATACAAGAGCAAGCTGGCTGACAAACAGGCAGACCTGCGTGAAATTCAGCAGGAGTTGAACCAGGCTCGCGCTGCACTGGCTGCACTGAAGTAATCAATGATAGTCAGGGACAGATAATGTCCTGAGTTATCAGGGGAGGAGCCATCCTCCCCTTTACGTTATTTGATGTTTGTCATCCCGTTATGACGCTTCGACTTTCCCCTCTGTGGCTTGTGCTGTTGACGTCTCCGTTAGCGGCAGAACAGCGTGTCTCTATTATTCTCAACGATACCTGGAAAGGGACTATCTCTATGACGGTCAACGACGGCGTGCCGTGCCTGAGCCGCCCGTTGATGGAGGAGTGGGGCGTGATTACGCCGCTGCTGGAGCGCCTGGAATGGGATGCTCAGGGGTGTCTGACGGCCGCTTCGGCGCGAGATTATTCCCTGGATTATGAGTTTGTCACGCAGGCGCAGATGCTGCTGCTGACTTTCCCTGAACCCGCCTTTAATGCCCAACAAAACGGCGTGAGCACCAGCCGCTGGGATGACGGCATTAATGCGCTTTTTGTGAATTATCGCCTTGATGTAGACAAACGCCGCGCCC
The DNA here is from genome assembly GCA_022712475.1 of Enterobacteriaceae bacterium. Taxonomy (GTDB): domain Bacteria; phylum Pseudomonadota; class Gammaproteobacteria; order Enterobacterales; family Enterobacteriaceae; genus Tenebrionibacter. The sequence goes on along the minus strand of JALAGK010000097.1, from coordinate 2,668 downwards.
GTTATAGTTGGGACACCAGCGGGACGGATTCACAGCTGGCACTGGAAAGCGGGCTTAATGTCGGTCCGTGGCGAATGCGTTATCAGAACATGTTCTGGCGCGAGCGAGACGGCGGACGTGGTTCGTATACCAGCGGCTATTCATTGTGGCGCAGCCTTGAGGCGCTGCGTGCTCGCTTCACGCTTGGTGATGGTTACACCTCCTCAAATCTGTTTGCCAGTATGGCTTATCGTGGTGTCTCACTTGCAAGTGATAACGCCATGCTGCCAGATCGCTGGCGCGCCTGGACACCGGTTATCAATGGTTATGCGCGCGGCGAGGCTGAGGTCACGATTCGCCAAAACGGCGAGCGTGTTTACCGCATCCATGTGCCACCGGGGCCGTTTACTATCCGTGATTTCAACCCACCCAACGATGAAGGCAGCCTCGAACTGACCATCCAGGAAAGTGATGGTACTGAACGCGTGCGAGTACTGCCTTACGCGCTAATGCCCAATCTGGTGAAGCAAGGGCGATTTAACTATGAATTAGCCACCGGGCGTTTTAAGCCTTACCACGGCGTGGAGATGGACAAGGACCGCTTCTGGCAGTCGACAATTTCCTGGGGCGCCTGGTCTGGTTTGACCCTATTTGCAGGTATGCAGCAGGGAGAGCGTTACATCAGCCAGCTGGTGGGGGCAGGGCGTAACCTGGGTAACTGGGGGGCGCTGTCGGCAGACGTGACTGGCGCGCGCTACAGCCAGCGAGGTGAGACAATGAGCGGTAATGTGTGGCGGTTGCGTTACGCGAAGGCATTTTTAAGCACGGAAACCAGTTTGACCGCACAGCTTCGCTATTATCCACGTCGCAGTCAGTACCGTACGCTGGAAGAAAAAATCAATCGCGCGGCGATGCTGCAATACGACTGGGACGACAATACGACCGAAAGACGCCTGGCCGGGCAACTGGAGCTTAATCAGAACTTTGGCGAAGACTCCAGCATTGGGCTTTCCTGGCGTTGGATGCGCGCACGTGGGCGAACCAGCGGCAGTAGCGAACTGACGGTTAGCGCAAACACTACCTGGCGTGATGTGGATATCAGCCTGTACGGCGGCTATGAACGTCCCCAGGGCTATCCAGAGGAAGCCACGCTAGGGATAAATATCAGCATTCCGCTGTCGCTCGGTGGGCGCGTGACTAACGTAGGCTATGTGTCTGAGCTCGCGAGCCACGGTAAAGACACTCACGGTGTGAACGTTTACGGCTCCACGCTTAAGGATTACAGCCTGCGCTACGATGTCACCGCGCAGCATGAAGTACACGGTAGCGATGCGCTCAACGCCAGTCTTGGCTATCAGTATAACGCCGGGGAGGCTAACGTCAGCATGTCTCGCGGCGGTTCGAGGCGTGACTGGCACGGTGATGTAAGTGGTAGTGTGGTGATACACGGCGGTGGCGTTACTCTGGGCCAGCCGCTTGGCGGGACCTCGGCGCTTGTTGAAGTACCCGATACGCCAGGCGTAGGCTTCTTTAACCAGTTTGGTGTAACCACCAATCGCAGCGGTGAACTGTTGGTCAGTTACATGACACCCTGGCGTGTAAACCACGTAACGATGGATACCTTTGATTTGCCGGAAGGATTGCGCGTGGCCAATGATGAATTGCAGGCGGTGCCGACAGACGGAGCCATTGTGCACCTGCGTTTCATGCCGCCGGAAAAAGACAGTAAAAAAGAGTAGTGTTACCAGGTGATGGTAATGCACAGAGTCTTTCTCCGGTGGTGCCGCAACGTTTATTAAGCGCTGTCGTGGTTTGTGTCATTGGTGATAACAGGACCACCTGCATTTTCAGGGTATTATCTTCCTGAAAGCGCTTTTTTTGCCTGGGCATTCAAAAAAGGTATCCGGGCAGTTGTGCGATCGGCGCGGTGTGAAGCACAATACACGTTGACCGCCCTGGCGTTTGAAACGGCCATTTCGGTTGCCCGCAAATTTGCGAATGACTCTGATTGTTAATTTTGCCCGCTGCATCTACTGTTTCTACAAGACAGGCACACGTAAGGACATTCACATGGTTAAACGTCGTCATTTAGCTGCCATGCTTGCGGTTGTTTTATCGTGCTCTTTTGCCGGTACGCCGGTGCTGGCCAATCCCGGCAACGGCAACGGTCATGGCAATAGCGGTAAACATGGCAATCAAGGTTACAGTAATCAGGGCAATGGTAATCAGGGCAATGGTAATCAGGGTAACAAAGGTCATGGAGGCCAGAATAAGGCCGCGTCAGTTGAGCACCGTAAAAATTACGGTAAGCCGGACAGGGTAGAGTCAGATATTAGCTTTTCTGGCGCGCGTCGGCTGGCGGTTGATTATGGCCTGACAGGCTACCGTGCTTTACCGCCGGGTATTGCTAAGAACCTGGCGCGAGGTAAACCGCTGCCACCTGGAATTGCTAAAAAAACGGTTCCCGCCTCAATGCTTGGGCAACTTCCTTATTATCCGGGATATGAATGGCAAATAGTGGGCAATGATCTGGTGCTGATAGCGCTCAGTACGGCAGTTGTCACAGCAATCATAAACGGTGTCTTTGACTAGGTGGGCGCATACAACGAGGCGATAGGGCACGCTTTTTTAGTGGCTGTTTGACAGGTGGGAAAGCGCGCTCACCGCGCTTGTTTATTGCGTTGTGATC
>JALAGK010000096.1 GCA_022712475.1 Enterobacteriaceae bacterium | reverse complement strand
TGGAAAGCTCAGATCGCTACGCAACTGCGCCAGCCATTCGGCGATTTGCTCAGTGGCACCCACCGGCGAGGTCGACTCCAGAATCACCAGTGAGCCCTTTTTCAGCACAGGCGCAATGGCTTCGGTCGCCGCCTTCACGTAGGCCATATCCGGTTCGTGCTCGCCCTTAAACGGCGTCGGCACGGCAATCAGGTAAGCATCAGCCTCAACCGGTGTTGTGCGTGCGCTCAGATAGCCACCTTCAACAGCGGCTTTTACGGCAAGGCCGAGATCCGGCTCAACAATATGAATTTCGCCCCGGTTGATGGTCGCAACCGCGTTTTCATTGATATCCACGCCCACTACGCGCTGCTGGCGCGAAGCAAATGCCGCTGCGGTCGGTAAGCCGATATAGCCCAGACCAATCACGGAAATAGTGTTAAAACTCATTGAGTGACTCGATTATTTTTCAATGCGGTAATAATGCGTTCACAGGCTTTACCGTCGCCGTACGGATTATGGGCGCGGCTCATAGCCAGGTACGCGTCTTCGTCGTTTAGCAGACGCGTAACTTCCGCGACAATCTTCTGCGTGTCGGTACCCACCAGCCGAACCGTTCCTGCCTGAACGGCCTCCGGGCGTTCTGTGGTATTGCGCATCACAAGAACCGGCTTACCGAGTGATGGCGCTTCTTCCTGAATGCCGCCTGAGTCGGTCAGGATGAGATAAGCATGATGCATCAGCCAGAAAAACGGCAGGTAGTCCTGCGGCTCAATCAGCATGATGTTGTCGATGTTCCCCAGAATACGGTTTACCGGCTCGCTGACATTCGGATTGAGATGCACCGGATAGATAATCTGTACATCGGGGTTTTGTGCCGCAAGTTCAGCAAGCGCATGACAGATGTTTTCAAAGCCGCTGCCAAAACTCTCACGACGGTGACCGGTGACCAGAATGCGCTTTTTATTAAGCAGTAAGAAGGGATAACGGGCGTTGAGCGCCGTGCGCTGGCTCTCATCATTCAGAACCCGCTTGCGCACTGATAGCAGGGCATCAACCACAGTGTTACCCGTGATGAAAATACTGTCGTCGCGGATGTTTTCCCGCAGCAGGTTCTGGCGCGAGGTTTCCGTTGGCGCGAAATGCAGCTTCGCCAGGTGCCCGGTGAGTGTACGGTTAGCCTCTTCCGGCCACGGTGAATAAATATCGCCCGTACGCAGACCTGCTTCAATATGGCCCACAGCAATGCGCTGATAAAACGCCGCCAGACTCGCGGCAACGGTGGTCGTTGTATCACCGTGTACCAGCACGATATCAGGCCGGAACGATTCCAGTACCGGCTTTAACCCTTCGAGGATGCGACAAGTGATTTCACTGAGCCCCTGGCCGGGCTGCATGATATTCAAATCATAATCAGGCTGGATAGAAAAGAGTGTCAGAACCTGGTCAAGCATCTCACGATGCTGAGCCGTCACGCAGACCTTCGACTCAAAAAAAGGATCGTCAGCCAGCGCATGAACCAGCGGCGCCATCTTGATTGCTTCAGGGCGCGTACCAAAAACGGTCAATACTTTCACGATGTATCTCTGCCTTGATTAAACAGGATGAAGACGCCCACAGAGCGCCTTCATCGCCATCAAAAAATCAGGAATGCGTACGGCGACGAGCCAAAGCAATGCCCGCGCCAACCAGCGCGCCAACGGCTCCCCACATCACTAACAGAAAGCCGCGACGCGGGCTATCGCGCTTAACCGGCTCCTCTGGGGTACGCAGGTATCGATAGGTCTGAAAGCGCTGCTCAAGCGTGGGACCTACGTTCAGGGTCGCCAGCATGGCTTTGTTTTGATCGTAATCCACATCATAGGAGGGGCCGACAGCCTGGAGATTTTCCAGCCGCGCCTGTAGCATCGGGCGGCCAAGCGTAAACAGTTCCGAATCCGGTAGCTCATCGGCCGGCACCTGCGCTTCACTGCGACTGACATTGTGCTTTTCGGCGATTTTCAGCGCCTGCTCCAGGCTGTTGAGGCGCCTGTCGTAAATTGACTGCGCCACGGCTTCCTGGCGTTTGACCTGCGCTTTCATCTGCGTCGCGCGCGCCACCCAGGCACCTTTAAGCTCATCATTAAGATGGGTTGCTGCTCGCTGGCTGGCAAACGCCACGTACTGGCGCAGCAGATTGTTGGCATCCGGGGCGGTTTCGGCCACCAGCTTGACGCTGTCATTGAGGTTGCGTGTAATATCACCTGCGGTGAACTGAATGTTGTCGATAAGCTCATCAAGCAGTGCGGCGTCTGCCTTGCTGTTGCCGGACTGGCGCTGGCGGAAATAATCCGTCTGGTTCCAGAAATCACGGCGCGTATCCCACGAGGAGAGCTGCATGATGAACTCTTTGTAAGCCTCGCCCATTGCAGAGGGTGTATCAAGCGCCACCTGGCTTGCACGCGCATCAAGGTTACTGAGGAACTGCTGCTGGGAATAGTAGCTGCCAAGCATGTTCACCGTCGGCTTGTCGGTAATGGCCGTCGCACTCCACTCCTGGCGCGCAAAAAAGGTATAAACCAGGGCCGCAACAGCAAGCAGCAGCGCACAGCCAACAATCCAGAATTTACCGCGCCAGAGAGTACGAACCAGGCCGCGGATATCAAGCTCGTTTTCCGTCACCGCCAGGCTATCGCCAGGTATTTGTTGTTTCATCTCTTCCCCGTTTACGTTGCTCATGCAGGACTACTACTACGGCGCATGCGGCGTTTAATGCGTTTGATAAAGCGGGCCACTTTCCAGGCGCGCTTGATACAATAGCCATAGAGCATAAATGCTAGCAAAAACAATACCAACATTACCCACTCAGGAATGAAATGCAGATATTCTGCCGTCACGCCAATGGCGGCCAACAGGGCCGCAGCAAGCGTTATCAGCACGAAGGCCTGCCGGGAAGTAAAGCCCGCACGCATGATCAAATGATGGATATGCTGACGGTCTGGTGAGAAAGGACTCATGCCCTTGCGTAGACGGCGATACATAATCGCTACCATGTCCATAAGCGGAATAGCGATTATCCACAGTGCGGTAACCGGGCTAATCGGATGGGTTTTCCCCTGCGTGGTTTCCAGCAGGATCCAGATAACGGTAAAGCCAATCAGCGTACTACCGGCATCGCCCATAAAGACTTTGTAACGACGGCTCAGTATGCCAAGGTTAAGGC
>JALAGK010000095.1 GCA_022712475.1 Enterobacteriaceae bacterium | reverse complement strand
GCAGAGAAGGCTGCTGCGGCAAAGGCGGCCGCCGAGAAAAAAGCAGCAGCAGCTGAAAAGGCGGCGGCAGCTAAAAAAGCCGAAGCGGCCAAAAAAGCCGCTGCGGAGAAAGCGGCAGCTCAGGGCGTAGATGATTTGCTTGGCGATCTGAGCTCTGGTAAGAATGCACCGAAAACCGGTGGTGGAGCGAAAGGAAACAATGCTGCGGCCGCCGGGACGGGGAATAATAAAAATAACGGTGCATCCGGTGCGGAAATTAATAGTTACGCCGCGCAGATTAAATCGGCTATTGAGAGCAAGTTTTATGATGCCGCCTCATATGCCGGTAAAACCTGTACGCTACGCATTAAGCTTGCGCCGGATGGACTTTTGAAGGACATACAGTCAGAGGGCGGCGATCCTGCCCTTTGTCAGGCGGCTTTGGCTGCGGCGCGCCAGGCACATATGCCAAAACCGCCGAGTCAGGCTGTGTATGAGGTCTTTAAAAATGCGCCGCTGGACTTCAAACCGTAATGTTTTTCTCTGCCAGAGCGGAGAAAATCACCAGATGGTTGTTGCCGGGCCAAAAGTGTTGTGTCTTTCATATAATTAACATTCTGCTATACCCAATATTCACGTAAGGGTAATGCAGTTGCCGGGCAAGAGCGGGTAGTACCCTATGCATTGGTGGCTGCGTTGCCAGTACACTCTGAATACTGAACGGTGTAGATTATCGAAGGCTCCAGGCCGGGATAAGGGAGATAAGATGAAGCAGGCATTACGAGTTGCACTAAGTTTTCTGATGCTGTGGGCTGCTGTCCTGCATGCAGAAGTCCGTATCGAGATAACCCAGGGTGTAGACTCTGCGCGTCCCATCGGCGTAGCGCCGTTTAAGTGGGGTGGGCAAGGGGCGGCTCCGGAAGAAATCGGCGATATCGTCTCCTCTGATTTACGTAATAGCGGCAAGTTCAATCCACTGGATAAATCACGCCTGCCGCAGCAACCGGGCTCTGCGCAGGAGGTTCAGCCTGCTGCGTGGTCCGCATTAGGTATTGATGCGGTTGTTGTTGGTCAGGTCACCCCTAATGCTGATGGTAGCTACACCGTGGCTTACCAGCTAGTGGATACTGGCGGTGCGCCGGGAACCGTGCTGGCGCAGAACTCTTATAAAGTGAACAAGCAGTGGCTACGTTACGCAGGCCATACCGCCAGTGACGAAGTTTTTGAAAAGCTGACCGGTATCAAAGGTGCGTTCCGTACCCGTATTGCCTACGTGGTACAGACCAACGGTGGTCAGTTCCCTTACGAACTACGCGTTTCTGACTATGACGGCTACAACCAGTTTGTTGTCCATCGCTCTACCCAGCCACTGATGTCTCCGGCCTGGTCACCGGATGGCAGCAAAGTGGCTTACGTAACCTTCGAAAGCGGTCGTTCTGCACTGGTTATTCAGACGTTATCTAACGGTGCTATACGTCAGGTTGCTTCATTCCCGCGTCATAATGGTGCACCGGCCTTCTCGCCGGATGGTACAAAACTTGCCTTTGCACTGTCTAAAACCGGTAGCCTGCAGATTAACGTGATGGACATCGGCTCTGGCCAGATTCGTCAGGTAACCAATGGTCGTAGCAACAACACCGAACCAACCTGGTTCCCGGACAGCCAGAACCTGGCCTTTACTTCTGACCAGGCAGGTCGTCCACAGGTGTACAAAATCAATGTGAACGGCGGTGCAGCACAGCGTCTGACCTGGGAAGGTGCTCAGAATCAGGATGCAGATGTCAGCTCCGACGGTAAGTTTATGGTGATGGTCAGCTCTAACAATGGTAAGCAGAACATCGCACGACAGGATCTGGTAACGGGGGGCGTACAGACTCTGTCGTCCACGTTCCTGGATGAAACGCCAAGCCTCGCACCGAATGGTACTATGGTTATCTACAGCTCTTCTCAGGGAATGGGATCGGTGCTGAATCTGGTTTCGACCGATGGGCGTTTTAAAGCGCGTCTTCCGGCAACTGATGGTCAGGTAAAATTCCCGGCCTGGTCGCCGTATCTCTGATAACAATGAAATGATGAGTTAAGGATCTAAACATGCAACTGAACAAAGTGCTGAAAGGGCTGATGCTGGCTCTGCCTGTTATGGCTATCGCGGCCTGTAGTTCCAATAAGAGCGCCGATAGCGATCAGAACGGCGCTGGCGGTATGCTGGGTGCTGGTACCGGTATGGATGCTAACGGCAGCGGCAACATGTCTTCTGAAGAGCAGGCTCGTCTGCAGATGCAGCAGCTCCAGCAGAACAACATCGTATACTTCGGCTACGACAGCTACGATGTCAGCTCTGAGTTTGCTCAGATGCTTGACGCCCACGCTGCGTTCCTGCGTAACAACCCGTCTTATAAAGTGACTGTTGAAGGTCATGCGGATGAGCGCGGTACGCCGGAATATAACATCGCCCTGGGCGAGCGCCGTGCTAACGCGGTGAAAATGTACCTGCAGGGTAAAGGCGTTTCTGCTGACCAGATCGCTATCGTATCCTACGGTAAAGAGAAACCAGCAGTACTGGGTCATGACGAAGCGGCTTACGCTAAAAACCGTCGTGCCGTACTGGTTTACTAAGAGAATGGCATGAGCAGTAACTTCAGACGCTACCTTTTGAGTCTGTCGTTACTGGTTGGCGCAGCGGCCCCGTTAGGGGCCGCTCATGCCCAGGCGTCAATCAGTAGTGTCGGCTCCGGCTCGGTCGAAGACCGTGTCACCCAACTTGAACGTATTTCTAACGCACACAGCCAGCTTTTAACCCAGCTCCAGCAGCAGCTCTCCGCTAACCAGTCCGATATTGATACCCTGCGTGGTCAGATTCAAGAAAGTCAGTATCAGCTTGGGCAGATTCAGGAGCGTCAGCGGCAGATCTTGCTGCAGATTGACAACCTGAGTGGAGAGGGGGCGGGCACGCAGAACAGCGCTACGCAGGGCACCAATGCGCCTGCAGCAGCGGCAACCGGTGGTGCAGCAACCGCAGGGCAGGCTGTACAGGGCGGGGATGCAAATTCAGATTACAATGCGGCCTTTGCGCTGGTGCAGGATAAAGCGCGCCAGGATGATGCCATTAAGGCATTTCAAAGCTTTGTACAAAAATATCCGGATTCCACTTATCAGCCGAACGCTAACTACTGGCTGGGACAGCTGAGTTACAATAAAGGGGATAAGGACGGTGCAGCACATTATTTTGCCACAGTGGTAAAGAGCTGGCCGAAATCGCCTAAGGCGCCAGATGCCATGTATAAAGTGGGTGTCATCATGCAGGATAAGGGCGACAGCGCGAAAGCGAAGGCCGTTTATCAGCAGGTGGTGGCCAAGTATCCGGGCACCGAAGCGGCAAAGCAGGCACAGAAAAAAATTGATGCGAAGTGATAGCGTGCGGCAGGCCTGAGGCGCTGTTTTTCTGGCCGTGCCGCATGAATCCTGAGCGATTAAGCAGTCATTCGCAAAATTATTGTTGCGTCAGAATCTTAAACCAGTAATATATGCCGCCGTTGCCGGGGCTAAGGCGTTAAGTCTAAACCGGTGAAAAGTGGGTCGTTAGCTCAGTTGGTAGAGCAGTTGACTTTTAATCAATTGGTCGCAGGTTCGAATCCTGCACGACCCACCACTTAACACAGTAGTCGCAGTGGGTGATTAGCTCAGTTGGTAGAGCATCTCCTTTACACGGAGGGGGTCGGCGGTTCGAGCCCGTCATCACCCACCATTGCGGGTCGTTAGCTCAG
>JALAGK010000094.1 GCA_022712475.1 Enterobacteriaceae bacterium | reverse complement strand
GGCCACCAGCGGCCAGTAGTGTTCAAGCGCCGCCAGCGTTTGCGGGGAAGACTCCAGCGACAGGCAAAAGCCACGTGTATTAACAACTTCACCGCTGGCGGGCCAAAGCTTGTCTACCAGCGACCAGACCAGTTCCTGGCGCACCGTCAATACATGTCCGTCACTTTCCGGCCCGGTAAAAAACGCATGCGGCACCGACGGCGGCGTCAGTACAAACAGCGGCGCCTTAACCGCATAGAAACGGTCATCAAGCTGCATCGTGATGCGCCCGGTGGCAAGATAGTGGAGTTGAAAGTACCTGTCGTGCCAGTGTGGATGCATATCGCGCCCGAAGAACGCCGCCAGCCGGGCGAAGGTTTCATAATGCACATCGTCACTGGCGTAGCGTGCGTCATATTCGCGACTGACGTTGATGTTGTCGAACGTGTGGAAAGCGTCGTTATCCATCGAAGGCATCCTGTTATCAGGCGCACCGAAGGCGCAGATAATAGCCCGCTGTCATAGACACAGCAGCCAATGGCCGAATGTACCTGACAGCGAAGGTTTACGAAGAATCCATTCAGATGACACCGGGCAAAGCCGGCTGTGCGTCCATCAACACCCTGTTCAGCACAGACTGGAAAGGTCTCTCCAGCCAGTCTGAACCCGCACGATAAAGCACAATGCCGAACCTCAGTACGCCGACTTCTCGCTGTGCACCGTGGGCGTGGGCAGCGTGGTAAAGCGTGCAGCCAGCGCTTCGGCGCTGCGGGCCAGCAGTGTGGCGTCAACGCCGACGGCAACAAACAGTGCGCCGAGTTCAAGATAACGTTTTGCTAAATCTTCGTTGCTCATCAGAATGCCCGGCGCTTTGCCAGCCGCGAGAATACTGGCGATGGCCGCCTCAATGACTGCCTGTACCTCCGGATGCGACGGATTACCGGCATATCCCATGTCGGCACTCAGATCAGCCGGTCCAATAAATACGCCATCCACGCCCTCAACGGCCAGAATGGCATCAAGGTTTTCCATGCCCTGGCGGGTTTCCACCTGTACCAGCAGGCAAATTTGCTCATCGGCACGGTGAATGTAGTCGGCAACGCGGTTCCAGCGCGAGGCACGTGCCAGGGCGCTGCCCACGCCGCGCACACCGTTGGGTGGATAGCGGCAAGCACGCACGGCAGCCCGTGCATCTTCAGCCGTTTGCACCATCGGGACGAGCAGCGTCTGCGCGCCAATATCCAGCAACTGTTTAATAATGACCGCGTCGTTCCACGGCGGGCGCACCACGGCCTGGGTGTTGTACGGCGCAATCGCCTGGAGCTGGGTGAGTATTGAACGTACATCATTAGGCGCATGTTCGCCGTCAATCAGCAGCCAGTGGAAACCCGCGCCGGCTAACAGCTCGGCGCTGTAGCTGTCAGCCAGCCCCAGCCACAGACCAATCTGCGGCTCACGTGCACTCAGCGCCTGCTTAAACAGGTTGGTAAACATGTTTTCTCCTTATACAAAACGGCAACTGATGCAGCCCATTGGGCCGTAATCCACCTGGAAAGTATCCCCCTTACGTGCCGGTACCGGGCGCGTGAATGAACCACCGAGGATGACTTGCCCTGGTTCCAGCTGAACGTCATGTGGCGCAAGCTTATTTGCAAGCCAGGCCACGCCATTGGCCGGATGGTTAAGCACTGCCGCCGCCACGCCGGACTCTTCAATCACACCGTTGCGATACAGCAGCGCTGAAATCCAGCGCAGATCCAGCGCATCCGGGCGAATGGGTCGTCCGCCCATTACCACGCCCGCGTTGGCGGCGTTATCCGAAATGGTATCGAACACTTTACGCGGTGCTTTCGTTTCCGGGTCCAGGCTGTGGCAGCGGGCGTCAATAATCTCTAGCGCCGGAATGATGTAATCCGTGGCGTTATAGACATCAAAAAGCGTGCAACCCGGCCCGCGCAGCGGTTTGGCGAGGATAAACGCCAATTCCACCTCCACGCGCGGGACAATAAAGCGGTCAGTTGGGATGTCACTGCCATCGTCAAAAAACATGTCGTCGAGCAGCGTGCCGTAATCCGGCTCATCAATCTGCGAGCTGGCCTGCATCGCCTTTGAAGTCAAACCGATTTTGTGGCCCTTGAGCACCCGGCCTTCGGCGATTTTGCTCGCCACCCAGCGTCGTTGAATGGCATAGGCATCCTCAATGGTCATCTCAGGGTAGCGACGCGAGAGCTGGGCTATCTGCTCGCGGCTTTTCTCCGCCTGATGCAATTCTGCGGCAAGGCGTACAAGGGTCTCTTCGTTTAACATGCTTACTCCTGACGAAAACGGTCGTGAACGTTGTTCTGTTTAAAATTAAGCACCGGATGCAGTTCCTCGACCGCGAGCGACAGCGCAAGGTAGCGCTCGGCCATCAGTGGCGCAAAGTGCGCCTTGATGCAGGCAAACAGGTCTTCCATGACCGGTGTCAGTTGCTCCACACTGCGCCCATGGCCGATGCGTAGCGTCATATGGACAAAGGCGTAATCTGCCGCGCCGTCTGCCATCTGCCAGGTATCCACCCAGTGGGCGCGGCTGCGGATACCACCGAGTGGAAACAGTCCACTGTCTGCCAACAGTTGGTTAACCTGGCGAAACAGCGCGGGTAACTGCGCCTGCTCGCGAATGTTGTCCGTACATTCGGTAATAAAATGCGGCATGACTTATTCCCCCACCGCGACCGGGCGCACAGGCACGCCCTCCAGCGGAAACACGGCGTTTACCTGACCGGTGCCAGAGCTTGGGAATAAATCGGTGATAAATTCGACCTGGCCGTGATACTGGTCCCAGCCCAGCAAACCGAGCAGCATCACGGTATCGTGCATGTTGCCTTCGCCGTAACAGTAGTCGGCGTACTCCGGCAGCATGCGGCAAAACTCGGCAAATTTGCCCTCACGCCACAGCTTGACTACCCGCCGGTCCATCTGCTCATCAAACTCCCGCGTCCAGGCGTTCATTCCTTCTTCGGCGCGCTGGTCGTCGATAAACCGGTGCGACAATGAGCCGCTTGCCAGCACGGCGACCGTGCCGTCATAAAGCTCAATGGCACGGCGTACTGCCTCGCCCATGCGTCGGCTGTCGGCAAAGTCGTGTACGGTGCAAAACGCGGAAATCGAGACCACCTTGAATTGCCGGTCGCTGTTCATGTAGCGCATGGGCACCAGCGTGCCGTATTCCAGCGTCAACGAGGCAATAGCGTGGCCGCGTGCACGCACGCCCTGTACCCGTGCTTCTGTTGCAATAAGCTCCCCCAGCTGCGGGTTGCCGTCGTATTCGTATTCCATATCGCGGATAAAGTGAGGCAGTTCGTGGCTGGTATAAATGCCTTTAAAGTGGTTGTTACAGTTGATGTGATAAGCGCTGTTCACCAGCCAGTGGGTATCAAATACCACAATGGTGTCCACGCCAAGCTCGCGACAGCGGCGGCTGATTTCATGATGCCCTTCAATGGCCGCGGTACGACAGCCGTGATGTTTCCCCGGCAGCTCCGACAGATACATGGAAGGAACGTGCGTAATTTTTGCCGCCAGTGCTAACTTTCCCATAATCTTGCTCCTTTACACGCCCCATTTCGGGATAGCATGATCGCCAAATGAGATGCAGACATTTTTCAGTTCTGCGAATACCTCAAAGCTGTATTCCCCCCCTTCGCGACCGGTACCGGAGGCCTTCACGCCGCCAAACGGCTGGCGTAGATCGCGCACGTTCTGGGTGTTCACAAACACCATCCCAGCCTCAATGCTGCGCGACAGTCGCATCACTTTGCTGATGTCCTGGGTCCAGATATAAGAGGCAAGCCCATATTCCACATCATTAGCCAGCCTCAGCCCCTCGGCTTCATCTTTGAACGGTATCAGGCATGCTACCGGGCCAAAGATCTCTTCCTGGGCCACGCGCATACGGTTATCAACATCCGCCAGCACCGTTGGGCGCAGGAAGTTGCCGTGCTCCAGCCCCTGCGGTTTGTCTGGTCCACCAGCCAGCAGGCGCGCTCCTTCTTCAATGCCAAGACGGATATAGCCTGATACTTTTTCCCAGTGCTGCGGGCTAATGAGCGCGCCGACCTGGGTGTCAGGCTGCGTCGGATCGCCCACGCGCAGGCGGTTTGCTCGCTCGGCAAAGCGCTTCACAAAATCAGGGTAGATGCTTTGCTGAATAAAGATGCGTGAACCCGCAGTACAACGCTCGCCGTTAATGGAGAAGATGGTGAACAACGCCGCATCCAGCGCGCGCTCAATATCGGCATCATCAAAAATCAGCACCGGCGATTTACCACCCAGTTCCATGGAGAATTTTTTCAGCCCTGCGTTCTGCACAATCTTGCGCCCGGTGGCGGTACCGCCGGTAAACGACACGGCACGTACGTCATGGTGGCGCACCAGCGCATCGCCCGCTGTCGCACCGTAGCCCTGCACCACGTTAAGCACGCCAGCCGGAATACCCGCCTCCAGCGCCAGTTCACCCAGTCTGTCGGCGGTAAGCGGCGACAGCTCTGACATTTTCAGCACCGCCGTGTTACCCAGTGCCAGGCACGGCGCGGTTTTCCAGGTAGCAGTCATAAACGGCACATTCCAGGGTGAGACCAGCGCGCACACCCCCACGGGTTGCAGCAGCGTGTAGTTGAGCATTTTGTCGTCTACCGGGTAGCTGCGCCCGTTCATCTGCTGGCAGATTTCAGCAAAGAACTCAAAATTGTGTGAGGCGCGCGGAATTAACACGTTGCGCGTCTGGTGGATAGGCAGCCCGGTGTCGGCGGTTTCAAGTTCAGCAATGTTCGGCACGTCCCGGTCGATGAGTTCACCGAGGCGGCGCATCAGGCGTGCACGCTCTTTCATTGGCGTGTTGGCCCATTTCGGGAACGCGGCTTTTGCCGCCGCAACGGCCTCGTTTATCGCGTTTTCACCGCCGCTGGCGACTTCGGCCAGCACGTCGCCATTGGCCGGGTTAACGGTGGTAAAATAGTCATCCTCAGCGACATTTTTGCCGTTTATCCAGTGATTAATTCTTTTCATTCAGGCTTTCCTCATACTGTTGTTCGCTGACGATACGGTTAGTGAGGCGGCCCACGCCTTCAATTTCCACCACAACCTCATCGCCGGGGCGCACATCCGCCAGCCCTTTCGGGGTACCGGTGGCTATCATGTCGCCAGGTTGCAGCGTCATAAACGCACTGAGCCAGGAGACCAGATACGGCACGTCAAACACCATGTCGCGGGTATTACCGCTCTGTCGCAGCTCGCCATTAATAAAGGTCTGGAGCGTCAGGTTCTGGGCATCCGGAACCTGTTCGCGTGCAACCACTGTCGGGAGCAACGGCGTCAGGGTGTCGCGGCTTTTCACCCGCAAATTCGGCCGATAGTAGTTTTCGAGGTAATCGCGCACCGCATAGTCATTGCACACGGTGTAGCCCGCGACATAGTCCAGCGCCGCTTCGCGGCTCACGTTACGCGCCGTTTTACCTATCACTACCACCAGTTCAGCTTCGTAGTGCATATAGTCAACGCTGTCCGGGCGCACGCTAACGGCGTTATCACCGGTGAGCGTATTCGGCGCTTTGATAAACACCAGCGGCGAGTCCGGTGCTTTAAAATCCAGTTCGCTGGCGTGGTCGGCATAGTTCAGACCCAGGGCAAACAGCGTTGGGGGTCCCTCCGGCTGGGTCTGCGCCGGTGCGTCGTGGCTGAAGTGGTTCACAAGGCTCGTTAAGCCTGCGGCACGCACGGTCACTTCATCACCTTCGTTTAGCAGCACACGCTGCTGAGGTGTACCGAGCAAAATCACATCGCCCGGTTCAAGCGTGGCGAATTCGCTTAGTGCAGCCACTAGCTGGGGTGCGCTGCGGTGTAACTCACGCGTGTTCCAGCGCTGTTTTTCGACGCCGTTAACCTCGGTGATAATATCGATACCAGACGTCTCTTTCAGAGAGGACATCTCCCCCAGCGGACAAAAACCGTCACGGCACTTGGCCTGAATCGCCGGGCGATAGAAGCTCTCTTCGGCAAGGCTCACGTCGTTAGCCAGTGCACAACCGGCAATGTATTCCTGCGCGCGCGCTTCACTGACCTTGCGCGCCCGCTTGCCGATAACCACTGCCAGCGTGCCGCCGCTGTAGGTTTGCTCACCGGGCGGCAGCGCGATTGTCTGATGGTTCACGCGATGGGTATTACGCGGTTTGATAAACCACACCGGCGTTTTTGGCGGCACCTGGTATGGCGCGGCATGGAAGGCTGCATCCCAGGCAGCAGTCTGCGACGGGTGATTTAGCGCAACGGCAAAGACGGTTCTTTTCATAACACTCCCATGTTCCAGGCATTCACAACACAATTCATTAATAT
>JALAGK010000093.1 GCA_022712475.1 Enterobacteriaceae bacterium | reverse complement strand
TTGATAAAATCATGCTTGTTTAGGATATCGGCCGTAGACTAGCGACAGATAACTCGACCGTCGGGCGTGATTTCCTCAACTCAATTATCAATCACCCGGTAACTAAAACCCGGGATGCGGCGCAATTTTGCCGTCATGACCAGGGTATTTCCATTGGGTAGCCTGCGCATATCGTGATGCTGGTGCAATGGTGCCAGCTGGCTGCCGTAGCGCCAGACTACGTTGCCCTCCCAGTCCACTTCTCCCACGGAGGCATTGAGCATACCGTTACCGGGATTTGCCACTTTATCAGGACTCTGACGCCGCTCCAGCTGCACCAGCACGCGCCCCTGCGAACCGTTATCAACAATGGGCCACGGCGGGAAACTCTCGTACTTCCAGCGATGTACTTCATTGCCATTCATATCAATTAAGTGGGTCTGGCGGTCACCGCCGGGAAATAATACATAGCCGTTCCAGGCTTTTTCAGGGTTGTAGTACGTCGTCCCGACCGGGAAGCTGCCCGGTAGCGCAAAGGCCCGCGTAGAAAGCATCAGTCCACAGGCGGCTAACAGTGTGTATCCGGCGTTTTTTAACGTTGGGGTCGTCACGTTATCTCCTTTTGCTTGCGCTTTATGAAGCAAAGACTAATACACGAAGCGAGATAATGCGGCGCAGAAAAACACATTCCAGGAATTCAGGTCAAAAGTAGGGCAAAAAAAACGGAGCCTGCCGGCTCCGTCATATTATTTAACAACCCGTAGTGTCGGACGACCACCGCGAGGCGGCGGCGGCTCGTCATCCGGATCGTTTTCGTCATTCTGATCCGGACGATCGCCATCGATAACCGACATCAGGTTACCAGGCTCTTCACTATCGGTTTCCAGCAACTCCGGAACCTCTTCGTCGTAGCCCGTTTCCGGCTCAAACATGGTTCCGGCACCGTTCTCACGCGCATAAATCGCCAGCACGGCAGACATCGGCACGTTAACCTGGCGCGGCACACCACCAAAGCGCGCGTTAAAACGCACTTCGTCGTTTGCCAGATCCAGATTTCCCACAGCGCGCGGCGCGATGTTGAGTACTATCTGCCCGTCACGGGCATACTCCATCGGCACATTCACACCGGGCAGCGTCACGTCCACCACCAGGTGCGGCGTAAGCTGGTTGTCCAGAAGCCAGTCGTAAAACGCGCGCAGCAAATACGGACGGCGCGGCGTCAGCTGCGAAATCTCCATCAGCCTTAGCCCCGGCCCTGCAGACGCATTTCACGCTCAGGCTCAGTCAGCGACGCCAGGAATGAATCACGTTCAAATACGCGTGTCATGTAACCTTTAAGCTCTTTAGAACCTGCACCGCTCAGCTCAATGCCCAGCTGCGGTAAACGCCACAGTAGTGGCGCCAGGTAGCAGTCGACCAGACTGAATTCATCACTCAGGAAGTACGGCTTCTGGGTGAAGACCGGTGCAATCGCCAGCAGCTCTTCACGCAGTTGCTTACGTGCCGCTTCTGCCTCCTGATTGCTCCCATTACGAATGACATTCATCAGTGAATACCAGTCTTTTTCAATACGGTGCATGTAAAGGCGACTTTCACCACGTGCCACCGGATAAACCGGCATTAGCGGCGGGTGCGGGAAACGCTCATCAAGGTACTCCATGATGATGCGGGATTCCCACAGGGTCAGTTCCCGGTCAACCAGGGTGGGTACGCTCTGGCTCGGGTTGAGATCGATCAGGTCCTGAGGGAGGTTATCCATCTCAACGTGTTCAATCTCAAAGCTGACGCCTTTTTCGGCCAAAACAATACGTACCTGATGGCTATAGATATCAACAGGACCAGAAAACAGAGTCATTACCGAACGTTTGTTGGCAGCGACAGCCATGACAACCTCCAGGTATATTCAGAAAAATACAGCTGCCAGTCGCAACCAGCACCGGCGTATTTAAGCGCCCTTCCCTGTCAGTAACCCTGTAGCACGTCTCATGTATGGCAAAACGTGAACAGTTACCGGCATTTGGGCAGAAAATTGGATGATAGTTTACCAGATTTTACGCAACATGTGGGGAAGGGATTTGCGGATTTGATGAAAAAGCGCGATGACTTGCACGAAAAGCACGTATATCCGCAAAACTCCTCACCACAAAAAACCCGGCACTGAGGCCGGGTTTTTCCGCAAATTGTACAGAGACAATTAACGTTTGGAGAACTGCGGACGACGACGTGCTTTACGCAGACCGACTTTCTTACGTTCAACCTGACGCGCGTCACGAGTGACGAAGCCAGCTTTACGCAGTTCGGAACGCAGAGACTCATCGTACTCCATCAGAGCGCGGGTGATACCGTGACGGATCGCACCTGCCTGACCAGAGATACCACCACCTTTAACAGTGATGTACAGATCCAGTTTCTCAACCATCTCTACCAGTTCCAGCGGCTGACGAACTACCATGCGGGCAGTTTCGCGACCGAAGTACTGTTCCAGAGAACGCTGGTTGATAATGATTTTACCGTTGCCCGGTTTGATGAACACGCGAGCGGCGGAGCTTTTGCGGCGACCAGTGCCGTAGTATTGATTTTCAGCCATTGCCTGTAATCCCGATTAAATGTCCAGAACTTGCGGTTGCTGCGCCGCATGATTGTGCTCGTTACCTGCGTAAACTTTCAGTTTACGGTACATAGCACGACCCAGCGGGCCTTTCGGCAGCATG
>JALAGK010000092.1 GCA_022712475.1 Enterobacteriaceae bacterium | reverse complement strand
GTGTTTCATCACCTTAATTTTATTGTCATACGCGACTTTGTTGACGGGCGGAGCGCTGCGCATATAGCGGTTTTTCAGCGCTTGCGTGTAGTCCCATAACGCGCTGTCGCTGGTGATAGCGTGGTTTTGTGGGTAGCGTTTGGCCAGCATCGCGCCGAGCTTTTGTTGCTCAATGAGTGCCCGGACCTGCACCAGCAGCGTCTCTGGGTAGCCCTGTAAATAAGTGAGAGTTGTCATCGCCGCCTGAAAAAAAGGTTTACTGTTGTGCGTAATTAAGGGATAAAACGCGCGAATTTTAGCACCCCGGAGGGCCAATGAGCCAGTTTGAAACAGGCGGACGCACGCTGGAGTTACAGCGTTTCCCCGTGACCAATGATGAGTCGCCGCTACAGGCGTGGGACGCGGCGGATGAATACCTGCTGTCGCAGGTAGGCGAGACGCAGGGGCTGACGCTCATTTTTAACGATGCTTTTGGCGCACTGGCCTGTGCGCTGGCTGAACGCCAGCCGGTGAGCATTGGCGACTCTTTCATGGCCCAGCAGGCGACACGCCATAACCTGGAACTTAACGGTTATGAAGAAAATCAGGTCACATTGCTCGATAGCCTGACGCCGCTGCCCGCCGCACCGGCGCTGGTGCTGATTAAAATCCCGAAGCAGCTGGCGCTGCTGGAGCAACAGCTGCGTGATTTGCGCAAAGTGGTGACGCCACAAACGCGCATTATTGCAGGCGCGAAGGCGCGTGATATCCACAATTCAACCATGGCGCTGTTTGAGCGTATTCTTGGGCCCACCACCACCACGCTCGCCTGGAAAAAGGCACGCCTTATTAACTGTACGTTCAGTAACCCGCCCCTTGAGGATGCCGCAGCAACCGAAAGCTGGGCGCTTGAAGGCACGCCCTGGACGATTCATAACCACGCGAATGTGTTTTCCCGTACCGGACTGGACATTGGCGCGCGCTTTTTCATGCAGCATCTGCCGCAAAATCTCGACGGGGAGTTGGTGGATCTCGGCTGCGGTAACGGGGTTATTGGCATGACGTTACTGGCACAAAACCCGCAGGCGCGGGTGGCGTTTGTGGATGAATCGCCGATGGCGGTGGCATCGAGCCAGATGAACGTGGAAGTAAACCTGCCGCGGGACCTGGCGCGCTGTCGTTTTGAGGTCAACAATGCGCTCAGCGGCGATGAGTACGACCGCTACGACGCCGTGCTGTGTAATCCGCCGTTTCACCAGCAGCATGCCATTACCGATAACGTGGCCTGGCAGATGTTCCACGACGCTAAGCGCAGCCTGAAATACGGCGGCGAATTGCGTATTGTCGGCAACCGTCATCTCGACTATTACCGCAAGCTACGCAAGATTTTTGGCAACTGCGAGACGCTGGCAACCAACAATAAGTTTGTGGTGTTAAAAGCGGTGAAAACGCGTAAACAGCGTTAAAAAAAGGGGCCACTGGCCCCTTTTTCTTTATGACGATGCTACATCCCCAGCGCCAGTTTCGTGCCCTGCGCAATAGCGCGGCGTGCATCGAGTTCCAGCGCCACGTCACAGCCGCCGATAAGATGTACCGCTCGTGCATCCCCCAGCAACTGTGCCAGCTCGCGCTTAGGCTCCTGCCCGGCGCAAATCACCACGTTATCTACCGCCAGCAGTTGTTCCTCACCGTTAATGCGTACATGCAGGCCAGCGTCATCAATCTTCAGGTATTCCACGCTGCCGGTCATTTTCACGCCGCGTGAGAGCAGCGTGGTGCGGTGGATCCAGCCCGTGGTTTTGCCGAGGTTTTCGCCGGGTTTGCCGTCTTTACGTTGCAACATAATAATTTCACGCGGGCTGCGCTCAGGCTGCGCGCCGCCGGGTAGCAAACCGCCTGGATGAGCAAGCTCGGTGTCGATGCCCCATTCGGCACAAAACGCAGCAATATCCTGGCTGGTGACCGCACCGGGTTGGCTCAGGTACATTGCGGTATCAAAGCCAATGCCACCGCAGCCAATAATCGCCACGCGCTGGCCGACGGGTTTTTTATCGCGCAGCACGTCCAGATAGCTCAGTACGCTGTGGTGCGTAATGCCCTCAATCGCGGGCATACGTGGCTCGATACCACAGGCGAGAATGACCTCATCAAAATCCGTGACATCCGCAGGCGTGACCGTATGGCCCAGGCGCTGCGTGGCGCCCAGTTTTTCCAGCATGGTGCGGTAATAGCGCAGCGTTTCGTTAAACTCTTCTTTACCGGGGATTTGGCGGGCAATGTTGAACTGGCCGCCAATGGTGGGGTTGGCATCAAACAACGTTACGCTATGGCCGCGTTGCAGCGCCGTGACGGTAAACGCCAGTCCGGCCGGACCGGCTCCCACCACCACCAGATTTTTGCGGGCAGTTGCAGGAGTGAGTGGCATTTTAGTTTCATGGCAGGCGAACGGGTTGACCAGGCAGGAGGTGACTTTGCCTGCAAATATCTGGTCAAGACAGGCCTGGTTGCAGCCGATACAGGTGTTAATTTCATCTTCACGCCCGCTGGCGGCTTTGCTAACCAGCTCTGCATCTGCCAGAAACGGGCGCGCCATTGACACCATATCGGCATCTCCCGCAGCCAGCACCGCCTCTGCCACGGCCGGGTCGTTGATGCGGTTAGTGGTGATAAGCGGCAGGTCGATAAGCCCTTTTAGTTTACGCGTTACCCAGCTAAAGGCTGCGCGTGGTACCGGAGTGGCGATGGTCGGAATACGCGCTTCGTGCCAGCCAATGCCGGTATTGATGAGCGTTGCGCCGGCGCCCTCAATGGCTTTTGCCAGCGCCAGCGTCTCTTCAAAGCTGGACCCGCCCTCCACTAAATCCAGCAATGACAAACGGTAAATGATAATAAAGTCAGGGCCCACGCGCTTACGTACCGCTCGCACCACATGCACGGCAAAACGCATGCGGTTTTCCACGCTACCGCCCCAGCGGTCGTCGCGCTGGTTAGTGCGTGCTGCGAGGAACTGATTAATCAGGTAGCCTTCGGAACCCATGATCTCTACACCGTCATAGCCTGCTTCCCGGGCAAGCGCCGCGCACTGGGCGAAATCATCAATGAGTGTCAGGATCTCGCCTTCGCTAAGGGCGTGCGGTGTAAAGCGGTTAATCGGCGCACGCAGGGCTGACGGGGCGACCAGCCCTGGCTGATAGCTGTAGCGCCCGGTGTGCAGTATTTGCAGCGCGATTTTACCGCCGGCTTGATGTACCGCTTCGGTCACCGGGCGGTGGTGCGCTATCTGCTCTGGCCGGTTGAGTACGGCGCCACCTGCGACAGCCACACCGGAAGGCGAGGGGGCAATACCGCCTGTGACAATCAGCGCCACGCCGTGGCGTGCGCGTTCGGCGTAAAAGGCGGCCAGGCGCGCCACGCCATCCGGGTGTTCTTCGAGGCCTGTGTGCATGGAGCCCATCAGGACGCGGTTCTTCAGGCGAGTAAAGCCCAGATCGAGCGGGGCGAATAGCGATGGGTAGCTCATAGTGTCTTCCGAGAGATTGTTATGATGAGTGGTCGGATGAGTTCACTGTAGCCGTAAGCATGCAAGCTGGCGCGGTCTGAGCTAAAGAATGTGATGAGTTTCACGCGACAACGCCCGGCCGGACCGGGGCGTTGCAGATGGTGCGTAGTGATGGTGGAAAAACTTAGTCCAGCTGCGCCAGTTCCAGCGCGGCTCTGTCGATAATAGCGACGATCTTTTTGATCTGCGCATCGCTGATATCGTCCTGATTCACGTTGAGATCCAGCACGGCTTTGAAGTTGTCCAGCGCGCGCTTCATCTGCGGATTTTTACGCAGTTGCAGGCCCACAGCGCGTGATTTCATGCGCTGGCGGATATGCTCCAGATGTTCCTGGCTTTCTTCCAGCCAGCGTCTGCCTTCATCGGTGATCGCCAGTTGCTTACGTGCGCCTTCGCCTTCTTCGCTGATAGTAATCATCCCGTGCTCCTGAAGCATATCCAGCGTCGGGTAAATCACACCCGGGCTGGGTGCATAGTGGCCGCCGGTTTGCTCTTCTATGGCTTTAATCAGTTCATAGCCGTGGCTTTCGCCCTTCACCAGAATATCCAGTACCACAAGACGCAACTCGCCGTGCCCAAAGAAGCGCGGACGTCTGGCGTGACGAGCACTGTTAGCGTGTTCGTCTTCCTGTGCAAAGCTGTGTCCTCTGCCGCGTGGGCCGCGCATGGCCTCATCACGACCCCGAAAAAATCCACTGCTGAAACG
>JALAGK010000091.1 GCA_022712475.1 Enterobacteriaceae bacterium | reverse complement strand
GCACGTAAGAAAGTGCGCGCGTCGAGCCATACCGCCTCGATATCCTGCTCTTTGAGCACCTCGGCCATCAGGCGAGCAGACCAGATCTCACCGTGACCAACCACCTCAGCGTATACCGCGTCGGTGATTTCACCGTCCAGCAGTACCGCCAGGCGTTCCAGATCGTGAATAAAGGCAGACACCAGCGCATCAGTCTGCGCCTGCGGCAGCAAACCACCAATTAACTCACTCTGGTAACGGCGCAACGTTTGCTGCACCTGGTAGGCGGCAATTCTGTCGCTCTGGCTCAGCTTCAACCAGCTAATCAGCTGGTTGGTGGTGCTGCCTGCGGCTGAGACCACCATCATATCGCCAGGGCGGGAGTACCCGGCCATAATGCCCGCAACGCGCAGGTAACACTTCACATCGGCAAGACTACTGCCACCAAATTTATGCAGCTGACGAGCCTTCGCCCCTGCCTGCGCTGAAACACTCATGCTTACCCCTCGGCGGCGATCCGGAACGCATTATCCAGATCGGCAATTAAATCTTCACTGTCTTCAATACCGGTTGAGATGCGAAACAGCGTCTCAGAAATGCCCGCAGCGGCGCGCGCTTCGGGCGCCATACCTGCGTGGGTCATGGTCGCCGTGTGGGAAATCAGGCTTTCCACACCACCCAGCGACTCAGCCAGCGTGAACAGCGTCAGCCCGCTCAGAAAGCGGCGAATAGTTTGTTCATCACCATCGAGTTCAAAGCTGAGCATGGCGCCAAAGCCTTTTTGCTGGCGCGCGGCAATCTCGTGACCCGGGTGTTCCGGCAGCGACGGATGATACAAGCGCTTCACCAGTTTCTGGGACTTCAGGTATTCCACCAGCGCCTGCGCGTTACGTTGCGCCACGTTCATACGCGGCACAAGGGTGCGCAGGCCACGCAGCAATAAGTAGCTGTCAAACGCCGCGCCGGTAACGCCAATATTGTTTGCCCACCAGGCAAGCTCCGTTACGGTGTCCGGGTCTTTGGCGATCACTACACCAGCCACTACGTCTGAGTGGCCATTCAGATATTTGGTGCAGGAATGCAGCACCAGATCGGCCCCCAACGTCAGCGGGCTTTGCAACGCCGGGCTGAGGAAGGTGTTATCCACTACGCTCACCGCGCCAACTTCTCGCGCCTGTTGGCAGATTTTCTCAATATCCACCACCCGTAACAATGGATTACTCGGACTTTCTATCAGTACCAGCTTAGGTTTCTCTGCCAGAGCCGCAGCCAGTGCTGCCTCATCGCCCTGGTCAACAAACAGCACGCGGTAGCACCCGCGCTTTGCCAGACTGTCGAACAGGCGGTAGCTTCCACCATAACAATCGTGAGGCGCCACCAGCAGATCGCCAGGCTTAAGGAAAACCGTGGTCACCAGGTGAATTGCCGACATGCCAGTGTTGGTTAACACCGCGCCTGCACCGCCTTCGAGCTCAGCCAGCGCGCGCTGTACCACATCGCGAGTCGGATTGCCGCGGCGTGAGTAGTCATGCGCACGCGGTTCATTAAAATCGATGAAGTTATATGTGCTGGAAAGATGGATAGGCGGGACAACGCAGCCGTACTGCTCGTCGTCATTCAAACCGCTACGTACTGCGATGGTGGCCTGTTTGCGCGTCATAGAATCGGTCCTGGCGTAGATGAAAAGTCAGGTCACAGAGTAAACACTGCGATATTGGACGTCAATACATCTGGACATCTAAACTTCTTTGCGTATAGATTGAGCAAATGCAAAATAGCCGCTAAAATTATACGCTTTAGCGCCCAGGCACAGCATGTTGCGCTGAATCGCGATATATTGCGGAACAGATTATCGTCACGTGCCCCGGCGCGGACACATTGTTAATGATTGAGAGGATTAAAGGTATCCCATGGCTGAATGGAGCGGCGAATATATCAGCCCCTACGCTGAGCACGGCAAGAAGAGTGAACAAGTCAAAAAGATTACGGTTTCCATTCCTCTGAAGGTCTTAAAAATCCTCACTGACGAGCGCACTCGCCGTCAGGTAAACAACCTGCGCCACGCCACTAACAGCGAACTGCTGTGCGAGGCCTTCCTGCATGCCTTTACCGGACAACCTCTGCCAAACGACGAGGATCTGCGTAAAGAGCGCAGCGATGAAATTCCGCAAGCGGCGAAGGAAATTATGCGTGAACTGGGCATTGACCCGGATACATGGGAATACTGAAAACAAAAAAGGCGCCCGAAGGCGCCTTTTTTTGGCAGCGAAAACTTACTTGCTGCTGCCCGGCAGGCTGAAGCGCTTGTTGAAGCGATCAACACGGCCGCCGGTAGCGACTTCACGCTGCTTACCGGTATAGAACGGGTGGCATTTACCGCACACGTCCAGGTTCAGATCGTGACCCGCAGTGGAGCCAATCTTGATAACATTACCGCAAGAACAGGTTGCAGTAATTTCTGCGTAATTCGGGTGAATATCTTTTTTCATGGGAAACCTCAGTCTGAAGGCCGCGTCGCTCTTCCAGCCCTAACGCCAGACACCACGCGAGAATAATTAAGTGAGTTCTTTGGCTGCGTGAAAATCACGCATCAAAGGCGGCGGATCATACAGAACTCTGAGACCCAATGCAAACGCTTCGCAAAGCGCGCCCACAGTGTACACTGTACGCCACAAAAAGAAGGCAACCGCCTTTATCTCAACTTAATTAGCCTGGATGCTCGCATGACTGTCGCCCACATTGCCCTGCCTGTGCCGCTCCCGCGCACCTTCGACTACCTCATCCCTGAAGGTATGCGGTTGACGGCGGGCGCACGCGTCAGAGTGCCGTTTGGGCGACGCGAAATGGTGGGCATAACGCTGTCGGTAAGCGAGAACAGCGAACTGCCGCACGATGAGCTTAAACGCGTGCTGGAAGTGCTGGAGGGCGAGTCACTCTATTGCGGCGCCCTTTGGCCCATGCTGCTATGGGCGGCTGAGTACTATCATCATCCCATTGGCGATGTGCTTTTTCATGCATTGCCCGTGCTGCTGCGCCAGGGTAAACCGGCGCACGCAGCACCGCTGTGGTACTGGCGCGCCAGCGAAGAAGGCCAGGCGTGCGATCTTGATAGCCTCAAGCGCGCGCCTAAGCAACAGCAGGCGCTGGCGCTGTTGCGCCAGCGTGACATCTGGCGCCATCAGGTCAGCGAGATGGAACTGAGCGAAACCGCGCTGCAGGCGCTGCGCCAGAAGGGTTTATGCGATATCCACAGCCAGTTGCCGTCGCATGTCGACTGGCGCCAGGACTTTGCCGTACATGGCGAACGACTGCGCCTGAATACCGAACAAGCCATGGCGGTGGGCGCTATTCATAGTGAAGCCGGGCAATTTGCGCCCTGGCTTCTGGCGGGAATCACTGGTTCCGGTAAAACCGAGGTCTATCTCAGCGTGCTGGAAAACGTGCTGGCCGCAGGTAAACAGGCACTGGTGCTGGTGCCGGAAATCGGCCTGACGCCGCAGACCATTGCCCGCTTTCGTGAACGCTTCAGCGCGCCCGTGGAAGTATTGCATTCCGCCCTTAACGACAGCGAGCGGCTCAGTGCGTGGCTTAAAGCGCGCAGCGGCGAAGCCGCCATTGTGATTGGCACACGTTCGGCGCTGTTTACGCCGTTTAAAAATTTAGGCGTGATCGTCATTGATGAAGAGCATGACAGCTCTTATAAGCAGCAGGAAGGCTGGCGCTATCACGCCCGCGACCTCGCAGTGTGGCGCGCCCACGCCGAGGGTATCCCGATTATTCTCGGCTCCGCCACGCCAGCGCTGGAAACGCTGCACAATGTGCGCATGGGTAAATATCGCGAGCTTAAACTGACTCGCCGCGCCGGTAACGCACGTCCGGCCAACCAACATGTGCTCGATTTAAAAGCCCAGCAACTCACCGCCGGACTGGCCCCAGCGCTGATTAGCCGCATGCGCCAGCACTTGCAGGCAGACAACCAGGTTATTTTGTTCCTCAACCGCCGCGGCTTCGCGCCCGCTCTGCTGTGTCACGACTGCGGCTGGATTGCCGAATGCCCGCGCTGCGATCACTACTATACGCTGCACCAGAGCCAGCACAGTCTTCGCTGCCACTACTGTGACAGCCAGCGCCGGGTGCCGCCGCAGTGCCCACAGTGTGGGTCCACCCACCTGGTGCCGGTAGGGCTTGGTACCGAACAGCTTGAGCATGCGCTCGCGCCGCTGTTTCCCGATGTGCCCCTCTCGCGCATTGACCGTGATACCACCAGCCGCAAGGGCGAGCTTGAACGGCGGCTCGACGAGGTGCACCGCGGTGGCGCACGCATCCTGATTGGCACCCAGATGCTGGCGAAAGGTCACCACTTCCCGGACGTCACGCTGGTGGCGTTGCTTGATGTTGACGGCGCGCTGTTCTCGGCGGACTTTCGCGCCGCAGAACGTTTTGCACAACTTTATACTCAGGTTTCTGGCCGCGCAGGCCGTGCAGGTAAACAGGGCGACGTGGTGCTGCAAACTCATCATCCGGATCATCCGTTACTGCAAACACTGCTTTATAAAGGTTATGACGCCTTTGCCGAGCAGGCGCTGGCCGAGCGCCAGAGCGTCATGCTGCCGCCCTGGAGCAGCCACGTGGTGGTGCGTGCTGAAGACAGCGACAACCAGCAGGCAGCACGGTTTCTCCACCAACTGCGTAACCTGTTGCAGTCAAGCCCGCTGGCAGATGAGCAACTGTGGCTCATCGGTCCGGTCCCAGCGCTCCAGCCCAAACGCGGCGGCCGGTTCCGCTGGCAGCTGCTGTTGCAGCATCCTTCCCGTCCGCGACTTCAGCGTTTGTTGCAAAACAGCCTCAAGCTAATCAATACCTTGCCTGATGCGCGCAAGGTGAAGTGGATACTGGACGTCGACCCGATTGAAAGCTGAGCAGCAAAATGCTCGTTACTCACTGAAAGAAAAAGGAATTCCTGCCGCCAAAAGCCCTCAATTTCTGCGAGGTGGATCGATAAAT
>JALAGK010000090.1 GCA_022712475.1 Enterobacteriaceae bacterium | reverse complement strand
GGATTACGCTGGTAGGCGATGCGGCGCACCCGGTGGCACAGTATATGGCGCAGGGGGCCTGTATGGCGCTGGAAGACGCCGTCACGCTCGGCAAAGCGTTGCAGGCGTGCGACAACGATGCCAAAAAGGCGTTTGCGTTGTATGAATCGGTACGCATTCCGCGCACTGCGCGTATTGTGTGGTCAACCCGCGAAATGGGCCGTATTTATCACGCAGCGGGCGTTGAGCGTCAGGTGCGTAACCTGCTGTGGAAAGGCAAAACGCAGGATGAGTTCTACCGTGCAATGGAATGGCTTTATAGCTGGAAAGAGGATAACTGCCTGCAGCCGCGCTAACAGTCTTTATCCTGGCACTCAGAGGCGCTAACATAGCGCCTCTTTTTTTATTGGGTACGGCAAATGCGCGTATTACTGGCGCCGATGGAAGGGGTACTTGACCCTCTGGTGCGTGAGCTTCTGAGCGAAGTGAATGACTACGATTTATGCATCACCGAGTTTCTGCGCGTGGTGGATAAGCTGCTACCCGAAAAATCTTTTTACCGTCAGTGCCCGGAGTTGCTCAACCAGAGCCGTACGCCGTCCGGCACGTTGGTGCGTATCCAGCTTCTGGGACAGTATCCCGAGTGGCTGGCGGAAAACGCCGCGCGTGCTGTGGCGCTTGGCTCCTGGGGGGTTGATCTTAACTGCGGATGCCCGTCGAAATCGGTGAACGGCAGCGGCGGCGGTGCCACTTTACTTAAAGACCCCGAGCTGATTTACCAGGGCGCCAAAGCCATGCGTGCCGCGGTGCCTGCCCATTTGCCCGTAACGGTCAAAGTTCGTCTGGGCTGGGACAGCGGCGAGCGTCGTTTTGAAATTGCCGATGCGGTAGAGCAGGCTGGAGCAACCGAGCTTGTCGTGCACGGGCGTACCAAAGAAGACGGCTACCGCGCGGAGTGCATCAACTGGGCGGCCATTGGTGAGATCCGCCGTCGTCTGTCCATTCCGGTCATTGCTAACGGTGAAATCTGGGACTGGCAGAGTGGGCAGGACTGTATGGCGCTAACAGGCTGCAAGGCGCTGATGATAGGGCGCGGCGCGCTCAACGTGCCAAACCTCAGCCGGGTAGTGAAATATAACGAGTCACCCATGCCGTGGACTGACGTGGTGCGCCTGCTACAAAAATATACCCGCCTTGAAAAGCAGGGCGACACCGGGCTGTATCACCTGGCACGCATTAAGCAGTGGCTGGGGTATCTGCGTAAAGCCTATCCCGAAGCGAGCGAACTGTTTAGCCAGGTGCGCCCTTGTAAAACGTCTGCTGAAGTGGCAAACGTTATTTCCCACGCCGGATAACGGGTGTTAAATATCGTATCTTTTATCAGTCAATTCAAAAATCACGCGACACAGCCTGTTACTTTGCTCACAGTTTTGTTTATTAGTGAATAGCACTACTGGATAAGCGAAAGGCACAGTGATAGGTTGCTTTTACTTTATTCGGGATTGTTACTGCATACAGGCAAAACCCGGACGCAGGTCTTATAAAACATAAGACCTGCGTCCGGGTTTTTTTATTTTCCAGACATCAGGAGGGAATGGCGGCGTTATCAGGTTTTAGCACGCGGATTATATGCGTCTGGGATGCGTGGTATCAGACATAATTAAAATAAAACAGGGATGAATATGAATATTCACACTCAACTCTTCACACTGATGTTGTTATCAGGGTGCGGCTCGGCATTTTGTGCCAGTGCGGCACCCTCTGGCGAAGGCGGATTTTTAGAAAAAAGCGAACTGGATTTAACGTTAAAAAACGTCTGGATGCTCAACACCACTAACCAGCTCGCCGAACAGGGCGTTGGCGACCAGAATGCCTGGGCGCAGGGTGTGCATCTTGATTTTCGCAGCGGGTGGTATGAAGACACAGTAGGCTTTGATGCCTCCTGGTACGGTGTAGCAAAGCTATACGCTAACGACGCTTTTTATGGGCGCGATCTGCTGCGCGATAATAACGGCAAGGCCGAAGGGTTTAATAAAGTTGGCCAGTTGTATGCCAAAGCTAAATTTGGCGACGAAGAACATTACTTAAGAATGTATGCTGGTTGGCGACAACTGTATAAATTCGGCATGCTCAACATTACCCGCAGCCGTGCAGCGCCCAGTAGCTACGAAGGCATAAGCCTCGAAAGCCGCTGGCAGCAACTGGGCCTGCGCGCCGCAGTTGTTCAGCGTTTCTCAGAGCGTGACGAACCAGAAAAGCGCCATTTCCGAACGTTAAAAAGTAAAAAGCAGATTGATTATATCGCCACCGGTGATATCAGCTGGAAGCCGAACGAAGATACCCGTATCAGCTATTTAATTGGCGAAAGCGATAATTATCTGCTGCGTCAGGGCGTGGAATTTGACTGGATAGTACCGATAACCGGCGACTGGGATTTGGTGACGCGCGGTGCGTTTTACCATAACCGTGGGTTAAGCGAATGGGAAGGCGCACGCGGTTTTAGCCGCAGCGCTCAGCACTACTATGGGCTTGTAGGCTACCGTTATAAGCATTCAGAAACCGGTCTTGCCTGGTCACACACGAAAGCAAAATTCGACCAGGGGCTGGGGCATTTTTACTGGCATATGGGGAAAAATACCCGTGGTGCGTTTAATTCCCCGGCAGATGGAGAAGGCAACGATTATATCAATGACGGCGAGCAGATGATTAGCCTCTACAGCCAGTATAAAGTGTTGCCAAATTTAGTGCTGGGTGTGTTTGGTAACTACGGATTTGGTGCGCGCTATGAGGGTGTAGCATTAACCGAATGGGAGTATGGCGGTTATTTCTCGTGGTCGCCAACGTTGGTATCCGGGTTGAATATATTTGGCGGTGTGGGGCCAAGTTATACATGGAAATTAAAAAACAACAATCCGTGGCTTAAAGAGAATAATAAAGGTTATCACCGGGCAGAGGGTATTGGTGCCACCATTCGCGTGGAATATAAACTCGGTCTGCTTAAATAAAATCTATAAATAAAGGAGTCACACAATGAAAAAAGCACTGTTAACTTTACTGGTGGGTGCACTTTGCTGCACTGGCGCGCAGGCCGCAGAACGCGCAATGCGTATTCTGATTGTTAATGATGACGGCTGCGAGTCTGTTGGCACAACTTCATTGCAGGAAAAACTGGCGGCGAAAGGCTATGACGTCTGGATGGTGGCGCCGGCCACTAACCAGAGCGGCATTGGCTCGGCAATAACCTTTAAACCGGGTAAGGTCTTTGACGTGAAAAAAGTGGCGGACAAGCGCTACTGCTTCCCCGGCACGCCTGCCGATGCGGTCGATTTCGGCGTGCTCGGCGTGATGAAAGATAACCTGCCAGATCTGGTGATTTCCGGAGTGAACGATGGCCCGAACACCGGTGTTGCTCAGGTTAACTCTGGTACTGTGGCTGCCGCTGCGCGCGCCGTGCGCTACGGTTATCCGGCGATTGCCGCCAGCATTGGTTACATCATGAACGAAGAGGAGATGAAGGCGGGCTGGCCGAGCACGCATAAATACTGGCCCGATGCGGTGGATTATGTGGTTGACCAGGTCAATAAACTGCGCGAGCACTGGCAGCCAGGCAAGCCGCTGCTGCCGGCAGGTTCTGGCGTGAGCATTAACTATCCGCCGCTGGCTAAGTCTGAGATAAAAGGCGTGAAGTATATTGCTAACGAGCAGCACCCGCAGGCGCAGCACTACTACCAGATTCAGGAAGATGGCCGTGCGCAGCAGATTATGCGTAAAGAAGTGCTGACCCCGAGCAGCGCTGACACCGACACGGGCTGGTTAAATAAAGGCTACGTGACCTGGACTGTGCTTGATGGTCAGTGGAATGCGCCGCAGTATGAGTCTCAGTATAAGGCACTGTTTGCCAACTGATTTTTAGGCGACGGCGATATCAGGGAAGACGCAGCCGTCAGGGAAACAGCGATGTCTGTCACGTTTTATCTGCTGAGAGATTGAGTCAGCACGTGCAGCTGGCTACATTGGCCGCAACTGGATTGTTACTGTACCCACAGGCAAAACCTGAGCAATGCGCCCCTGGCGCTGGCTCAGGTTTTTTTTTGCCTGTCGTTTAGCGCAGTTCACAACGAGCCAGCACACCGCGTGATGACGCGCTGATGGCGAAACGCTCCTTCAGTCACTTTTTTCCGGCCCTGCGGGGGCGGCGGGAGCGCTTTGCCGTGAATTTTAGTTAATGAGAAACCACACATGATGAAAGCAAAAGGATGGGCTGCGGCTGCAATGCTGTTGGTTCCGCTGGCAAGCGCACAGAGCTGGGATGGTACCGTGCTCGGTTTTGAAGCGCCGCAGGCAGGACTACTTGGTGATATGCTGGGTATTCGACCGATTCTCAGCGATAACGGCTTTAGCTATAACCTCGGCTGGCTGACCCAGACGGCGTATAACGCAGGCGGCGGATATAACCACGACGGCCACGCGGCGTATATCGACCAGGTTGCGCTAACGTTTAACCAGGACCTGGAACGCTGGACCGGTATTGCGGATGCGCGTATCGAAGGCAATATTGTCAACCGTAATCATAACGATAATCTCACCACCAAACGCTTACAGGACCCGCGCGTTAGCTTTAACGATCTCTCCCAGGAAAGCTGGGGCGGCCAGTCGATTACCCGCCTGGGCTGGCTGACGTTTGCGCGCAGTTTTGACGAACGCCGTCTGACCTGGCGTATTGGCCTGATGAACAAAGTGCAGACCTTCGACCAGATTGTGCCCTGTGACTTCCAGATGCTGATGTTGTGCGGCGGCAAGTCGGCTAACTCGCTTACCTGGAATAACTGGAATGTACATACCTGGGGCACCGCGTTTGCCTGGCAGGCCACGCCAGAAGTGACTTTTAAACTGGGGCTGATGGAGCAAAACCCGCGTGCCTCAAGCCGTAGTCAGGCCTGGAGCTGGTCAACTAAAGGCAGTCGGGGCGTGCTGGTGCCGGCGGAAGTGGAGGTGAGGAGCTGGGTCAACGACCTGCCGGGTGCATACAACCTGGGCGTGCTGTTCACCAATGCGCCGCAGCAGGATATGTACAGCGGACGTAGCCAGCAGGCGGGCGTGAATGATCCGCAAGGCTACAAAACTTACGATCGTAGCTGGTTTATGTATGCAGGGGTGAACCAGCAGGTGACACGCCATCAGGATGACGCCCAGCGTGGTCTGAGTGTCTCGCTCAATACCAGCGTTGCAGACCAGCGCAGTAATTACATGCACCACGTCATTGCGGGTTCGCTGCGCTACCGTGGCCTGTTTGACGCACGTCCTGAAGACTGGATTGGTTTTGGTGTGAGCTACATGGACATGAGTAACCACTATGCGCGTAACCAGGCAGCACACAACGAGGTACTGGGCGTGGGTGACTACGGCAATCCGCTCTATAGTCCACTGCCGGGGCACTCTGTAAACGCAGAGCTGTATTATCGCTTTCGCCCGATATCCTGGCTTGAGTTACAGCCAGGGCTCCAGTACTGGCACCGTCCGGCAGGTATAAAAGAGACGCAGGACGCGTGGGTGCTGGGCTTAAAAACGGTGCTGACTTTCTGAGTCGAAGCGATCTTCATCACGTTTCTTGATGCGCTGCGTTGAGTCAGCACGTTAGTTTGATAGATTGGCTACATTGGATTGTTACTGCACTGGCAGGCAAAACCTGGTTTCTGGCATCTGCCGGAGGTCAGGTTTTTTTGTTTTCAGGGTTTACAGGGATACGCCACCGTGAAGATAGCAAAAATACTTAATAATAACGTGGTGGTGGTGTTGGACGAACGCCAGCGCGAACAGGTGGTGATGGGGCGTGGACTGGGTTTTCAAAAAAAGCCTGGAGACACGCTGGATAATACGTGCATTGAGAAGGTGTTTGCGCTGCAAAACGACAGCCTGGTGGCGCACCTGACGGAGTTGCTC
>JALAGK010000089.1 GCA_022712475.1 Enterobacteriaceae bacterium | reverse complement strand
TGCTGACGCTGACTGATACTACCTGGCTTTATGAGCATCTGCCAATGCGCTTTAGCTTTCACGCCGAGCGTGGAGAGAGGCTTGCCATTCTTGGCCCCAGCGGTGCGGGCAAGAGTACGCTGTTAAGCCTGATTGCCGGGTTTCTCACGCCAGAAAGCGGCACAATCCGCCTTGATGGCGTCGATCACACCCATACGCCACCGTCCGCGCGACCGGTCTCTATGCTGTTTCAGGAAAATAACCTGTTCGCCCACTTAAGCGTGCGGCAAAACATCGGACTGGGGCTGGATCCGGGATTGCGGCTGAGCGCGGCACAGAAAGAAGAGGTCAACGCCATTGCCGAACAGATGGCGATGGGCGCATTGATGGACCGGTTACCGGGCGAGCTTTCCGGCGGTCAGCGCCAGCGTGCGGCGCTGGCCCGTTGTCTGGTACGCCAGCGTCCGTTGCTGCTACTCGACGAGCCATTTTCCGCGCTCGACCCGGCGCTGCGCCAGGAAATGCTCTCACTACTGGATGAAATCTGCCGCGCGCGGCAGATTACGTTACTTATGGTGTCGCACAGCACAGAAGACGCAGCGAGAATTGCCCCACGCAGTCTGGTAGTAGTGGATGGACGCATCGCCTGGGACGGCGACACACAACAGCTTCTTAGCGGGGATGCCAGCGCCTCTGCCCTGCTGGGGATTAAGGCAGGCTAGCGGCTAAAGCCTGCTACGCCCCGCCAAACACCTTCCACAAAATCCCGGCATACACTAGCATCAGCGGGTGGTGTAGCGTTATGACCAAAGCAGCAATCGCTATCACGCTCACAAGGGGTGCCAGCCAGTGCAGGCGTGCACGCGGTAGCCAACGCGAGATAGCATCCTTCGCAGCCTTGCCGCTACGCCACCAGCGCCAGCACAGCCACCCTCCTACCCACAGCAACACCGCCGCTGTCGCCAGCAGCCAGATGAAGCCACGGCTGTTCTCTCCTGAAGGGATATCAATCGCCGCGCCAGCGAGAATGCCAGGCAAAAAGTAAAACGGCGGCCAGAAAATACAGCCGATAATGTTGGGAAGAATAAACTTACGCACCGGCAAATCCAGCATCCCTGCCACCATCGGCACCAGCGGGCGCGTAGGGCCGATAAAGCGCCCGACAAGGATGGTAAACATGCTGTGCTTATGCAACGCGTACTCAGTTTTATCCAGCCAGGCTTTTTGCTTCTTCAGAAATGACCAGTTGTGCAACGGTTTTTTAAAGCGCCAGCCAAGCCAGAACGAGATCCAGTCTGCGACCAGGCAGCCCAACGTCCCCACAAGCCAGGCCTGGTACAGCCCTATCTGCCCGCTGCCAATCAACGCGCCCAGGGCTGCCATAAACACGGTACCGGGCATCAGCAGCCCCACCAGCGCCAGTGACTCCAGAAACGCAACCAGCCATACCGCAATCAGCGCATAGGTGGTGGACTGGGTAATAAAGTGCTCAACAAAATCTTGCATACGCTATCCGCTCTCGGGGCAATGCGAGAATTCTCATCGCTGGCCCGCCAGCCGTCAAGGCGGCGCACTCCGGATTTATTGTGCCTGCGACATCATTTCACAACCGGCGCGGAACTCACTGGGACTGGCTCCGGTACACTTTTTAAACACCCGTGAAAAATAGAGCTGATCTTCAAAACCAACATTACGCCCGACGCTGGCAATCGGTAGGCGTGTCGTACTTAACAACAATTTAGCCTGGCTGATGCGCTGATCCTCACGCCAGCTCAACACGCTCACGCCAAGTTGCTGGCGAAACAGGTGCGACAAACGCGACGGCGACAGACACACGTGCTGCGCCACGCTGGCAATATCAAAACGCGCATCGGCGAGTCTGTCGGTAATGAACTGGCAGGCATCGCGCACCCGGTTATCAAGCGGCGCTTTTTGTGATTCGCTGATAGCCGACATACGCCTTAGCAGCAGTTGCTCCAGCAGGTTGATCGCAAGAAGTTCCGCGTAGCGCCCGGCAGACTGACCGGCGTCAATCATCTGCTGGAATAACGCTGAGAACTGCGCCTGATGCTCGTCATCCGGGCGGTAAAAGCCGGTTTGCGCAAAGATGGACGGCCAGTTCAACCACTCATACCAGTACGCGCGCGGGCGGAAGTACACCCACTGGTGATACCACTCGCGATTGTCCGGGTGGCGGCCATAGTGATGCACTTCGCCTGGAGGGAACAACAGCATGTCGCCGGGGCGACAGACAAATTGCTGCCCCTGGTTATTAATTACACCCTCGCCGCGTACCGTCATATTCAGGATATAGCCCTTCATACCCAACGGACGGTCGATAAAAAAATCGAGCGGCCCCTCAGCCTCTATGGGCGTCAACCCAGCCACCAGATGTGCATTAAACGAATAGCCCGGCAGCAGCGGATCATTTTGCGTTTCAGCCATGATAAGCCTCTCTTCAGAAAGCCATTAAGGAAACCGATTATCCATATCACACCTGATTATTCCGTTTACCCACCTGGCACACTACACGCCTGGAGCGCCCTGAGCGCCAGCCCGCATGGTAGCGGTCAAGATGCAAATGCAGCCGCCAAACGGCTACGGCAAGAGTGTCTATAACTGTGGCAGAAATGTCCACATTCAATATTTGCGTGGCGTCACACTTCACCGACTGACAGCAATATTATCCATAAAATAAGCCAACCTGCCCTGACGCTTCTCTCGCGCCAAAACCTACTGTTCTCACATCAACGACTAACCCCAGGAGTAACAACATGGCTATAGCGCTGGGCCTTGATTTTGGTAGCGACTCGGTACGCGCGCTGGCAGTGGATTGTGCCAGCGGCCAGGAATTGGCAAGCGGCGTGGAGTGGTATCCGCGCTGGCGCGACGCACGCTATTGTGACGCCGCCAGTAACCAGTTCCGCCATCATCCTCTGGATTACATTGAGTCGATGGAACGGGCAATAAAAAGCGCACTTGCACAGCTTTCACCCGCCCAGCGAGCAAGTGTCGTGGGTATTGGTGTAGACAGCACCGGCTCCACGCCGGCTCCCATTGATGCCGACGGCAATGTGCTGGCCCTGCGCCCGGAGTTCGCTGACAACCCCAACGCCATGTTCATTTTGTGGAAAGACCACACCGCAGTGGAAGAGGCCGAGGCCATCACTCGCCTGTGTCACCAGCCCGGCGGCGTAGACTATTCACGCTATATCGGCGGAATTTATTCCAGCGAGTGGTTCTGGGCCAAAATCCTGCATATCACGCGCCGCGACACGCAAGTGGCACAGGCCGCCGTTTCCTGGGTGGAATTATGCGACTGGGTGCCCGCGCTGCTGTCGGCCACCACACGCCCGCAGGAGCTGCGCCGCGGGCGCTGCGCCGCAGGCCATAAATCGCTGTGGCATGAAAGCTGGGGTGGGTTGCCGCCTGCGAGCTTCTTTGACAGCCTCGACCCGGTTATCAACCGCAGCCTCCCCTATCCCATGTTTCAGGACACCTGGACTGCCGACATTCCGGTAGGCAGGCTCTGTCCCGAGTGGGCGCAACGGCTCGGCCTGCCTGAAAGCGTGGTGATTTCCGGCGGTGCGTTCGACTGTCATATGGGTGCCGTGGGTGCAGGTGCACAGACCAATACGCTGGTTAAAGTCATTGGCACCTCCACCTGCGACATTTTGACGGCCGATGCCGCAAGCGTTGGCGAACGGGCGATAAAAGGTATCTGTGGTCAGGTGGACGGCAGCGTATTGCCTGGCGTTATTGGGCTTGAAGCCGGGCAATCGGCGTTTGGCGATATCTACGCCTGGTTCAGCCGCCTGCTCGGCTGGCCGCTGGAACAACTCGCCCACCAACAGCCCGCGCTTCGCGAGACGCTGGACGCCGCACGCCAGCAGCTTATTCCTGAACTCAGTGCCGCCTGGGCGCAAAACCCGTCCCTCGCCCATCTACCGGTGGTGCTCGACTGGTTTAATGGTCGTCGCACGCCCTTTGCTAACCAGCGTCTTAAGGGCGTGATTGCCGACCTGAATCTCGCGACCGACGCGCCAGCCCTGTTCGGCGGGCTGATTGCGGCCACCGCTTTTGGCGCGCGCGCCATTATGGAGTGCTTCACCGAACAGGGCATCCCGGTGCATCACGTAATGGCGCTTGGCGGTATTGCGCGTAAAAACCCAACCATCATGCAGGTCTGTAGCAATGTGCTGAACCGGCCGCTACAGGTTGTTGCCTCCGATCAGTGTTGTGCGCTCGGCGCCGCTATTTTTGCCGCCGTAGCCGCAGGCGTTCACACCGGTATTCCAGAGGCCCAGCAGGTGATGGCAAGCCGTGTTGAACGCACGTTGATGCCGGATGCGCAGCACGCAGCGCACTTTGAGCAGCTTTATCGCCGCTATCAGCAGTTGGCCGCCAGCCTTGAACCGCACTACCTGCCCGTTTCTGCCCCAAAGTCTGCCGCCATACCCGGCCAGACGGCACTCATCCATTAAGGACACAACAATGACGACGATTTTCAACCAGTATGAAGTGTGGTTTGTTATCGGTAGCCAGCATCTGTATGGCGAAGACACGCTGCGCCAGGTCAACCAACACGCGCAGCAGGTGGTCGATACGCTCAACAACGACGCGCGCCTGCCGTGCAAACTGGTACTCAAACCACTGGGTACCCGCCCGGACGAAATCACCGCCATCTGCCGGGACGCCAGCCACAGTGAGCGCTGCGCCGGCGTGGTGGTGTGGCTGCATACCTTCTCACCGTCCAAAATGTGGATTAACGGCCTGAGTGTACTCAACAAACCGCTTCTGCAGTTCCACACCCAGTTCAACGCCCAAATCCCGTGGGGCGATATCGACATGGATTTTATGAACCTGAACCAGACCGCGCACGGCGGGCGTGAGTTCGGCTTTATCGGTGCGCGTATGCGCCAGCAGCACAGCGTGGTGACCGGCCACTGGCAAGACCCGCAGGCGCATAAGCGTATTGGGGCGTGGATGCGCCAGGCGGTGTCAAAGCAGGACACGCGCCAGCTTAAAGTCGCGCGCTTTGGCGATAATATGCGTGAAGTGGCGGTTACTGAAGGCGATAAAGTCGCCGCACAGATTAAGTTTGGCTTCTCAGTCAACACCTGGGCGGTAGGCGACCTGGTAGAGGTGGTCAACGCCGTAAGCCAGGGCGATATCAACGCACTGGTGGATGAATATGAAAGCAGCTACCGCCTGACCGCCGCCGCCCAGGTTGGCGGCGACAAGCGCCAGAATGTCATTGACGCAGCGCGCATTGAGCTTGGCATGAAGCGCTTTTTACAGGACGGCGGCTTTCACGCCTTTACCACCACCTTTGAAGATCTGCACGGTCTGAAACAACTGCCAGGCCTTGCGGTACAACGCCTGATGCAGCAGGGCTATGGCTTCGCCGGCGAAGGCGACTGGAAGACGGCGGCGCTGCTGCGCATCATGAAAGTGATGTCCACCGGTCTTGCAGGCGGCACCTCCTTTATGGAGGACTACACCTACAACTTCGAAGCGGACAATGACCTGGTGCTCGGCTCGCACATGCTGGAGGTGTGCCCGACTATCGCCACCAGCGAAAAACCCATTCTCGACGTTCAGTATCTCGGCATTGGCGGTAAAGACGACCCGGCACGCCTGATTTTCTCCACCAAAACCGGCCCGGCGATTAACGCCAGCCTGATTGATTTGGGCGACCGCTTCCGCCTGCTGGTGAACTGCGTGGATACCGTCGAAGCCGCGCATCAACTGCCAAAACTGCCTGTCGCTAACGCATTGTGGAAAGCACAGCCTGACCTGCCTACTGCCAGCGAAGCATGGATTGTGGCCGGTGGCGCACATCACACGGTGTTCAGCCATGCGCTAACGCTTGCCGATATGCGTCTCTTTGCCGAACTGCACGATATCGAACTGGCGGTTATCGACAGCGACACCACGCTGCCGGCGTTTAAAGACGCGCTGCGCTGGAACGAAGTCTATTACCACTTCAAACGTTAACCGCTGCCGGACCGGTTTTGTACCGGTCCGGCCTCACCTGGAGGCAACATGTACAATGAGTTAAAACGCCAGGTGCTCGAGGCTAATCTGGCGCTTCCTGAGCACAACCTGGTCACCCTGACCTGGGGCAACGTCAGTGCCGTAGACCGCGAGCGCGGCGTACTGGTAATCAAACCTTCCGGCGTGGAATACAGCGCAATGTGCGTTGACGATATGGTAGTGGTAAGCCTTGAGACTGGCGAGGTGGTTGAAGGCAACAAGAAGCCATCGTCAGACACGCCCACTCACCGCCTGCTGTATCAACACTTTGCCTCCATTGGCGGCATCGTGCACACCCACTCACGCCACGCCACTATCTGGGCGCAGGCAGGCCTGCCGATTCCGGCAACCGGCACGACCCACGCTGACTATTTCTACGGTGAAATTCCCTGCACGCGTAAAATGACTGATACCGAGATCAACGGCGACTACGAATGGGAAACCGGTGAAGTGATTGTTGAGGCCTTCCAGGAGCGCGACATCGCCCCGCTACAGATGCCCGGTGTGCTGGTGCATTCCCATGGCCCCTTTGCCTGGGGCAAAGACGCACACGATGCCGTGCATAACGCCATCGTGCTCGAAGAAGTAGCCTACATGGGCATTTTCTGCCGCCAGTTGGCCCCTGAATTGCGCGCCATGCAGCAAACCCTGCTCGACAAGCATTACCTGCGCAAGCACGGCGCAAAAGCTTACTACGGGCAATAAAGTATAGAAAACGATCGATTCGGCTGTTAACCTGTATGCATAACCAGCATCAGGAGGCCGAATTGGTCAGAGCAGTACGTCTTTACGGCCCGGAGCTTAACCCGGCAGATATCTACGAATACCCTGAACACCTGCGCCCATGGCTCGCAGATATTCCCGCTCGACCGGGCGTGTATATCTTTCACGGTGAAAGCGGATCCATGCCGCTTTATATTGGCAAAAGCGTTAATCTGCGCGCGCGGGTGATGTCGCATTTTCGCACCACCGCCGAAGCCAAAATGCTGCGCCTGGCGCAGCGTATTGAATGGATACCTACCGCCGGTGAACTGGGGGCGCTGTTGCTGGAAGCACAGCTCATCAAAACCCGCCAACCGCTGTTTAACAAACGCCTGCGCAAAAACCGCCAACTGTGCTCACTGCGCTTAAGCGGCGAACAACCGCAGGTGGTGCACGCGAAGGATCTGGATTTCTCTACCACACCGGATCTGTTTGGCCTTTACCGTAGCCGCCACGGCGCACTGGAAACGCTCAAATACCTGGCAGATGAGCATCACCTGTGTCACGGCCTACTGGGGCTTGAAAAGCTTAACGCAGGACGCGCCTGCTTTCGTAGCGCACTCGGGCGCTGCGCCGGTGCCTGCTGTGGTAAAGAGAGTAAAGAGGCACATCACGCCAGGCTGCTGGACGCGCTGGAGAGCGTACGCGTGGTCTGCTGGCCCTGGAAAGGTGCGGTCGGCCTGGTGGAAGAAGGCGAGCACCAAACCCAGATTCATATCATCGACCACTGGTTTTATCTCGGTTCAGTGGACTCGCTTGAACACCTTTCTGAGCTCAAACGCACACCACCGGGTTTTGATCAGGACGGCTATAAGATCCTCTGTCGCCCGGTTATCTCAGGGCACTATCCGGTCATTGCGCTAAAAAGCTGAGTGCGCTGAATAACACCCACGCAGATTCTGACACCGCCGTCACAACTGTATAAAACCCCAGCATCAAAGAAAGAATCCGGCTATACTTAGCGCTCAATTTTTGCAGCAGGAACAGAGCGTGACAGAAACGCGGCAGGGTTTTTTATTAACCCGACACTGGCGGGATTCTCCGCAGGGCACCGAAGTGGAATTCTGGCTGGCAACCGATGCCGGCCCGTTGCGCGTCACGCTGCCGCCTCAGGAGTCGGTCGCCTTTATCC
The DNA here is from genome assembly GCA_022712475.1 of Enterobacteriaceae bacterium. Taxonomy (GTDB): domain Bacteria; phylum Pseudomonadota; class Gammaproteobacteria; order Enterobacterales; family Enterobacteriaceae; genus Tenebrionibacter. Next base: position 6,909 of record JALAGK010000089.1, on the reverse strand, counting down.
CCCAGCAGCAGCGGGCACAAGCCGAGCGTCTGCTGGCCGATGAGCGCGACTGGCGCCTCACACCGCTTGCGCTTGCCGACTTCTCCCGCCAGCCGGTATGCGGCCTGTATACCCGCCAGCACCGCACGCTGATGCGCATTGAAAAGAAGCTGCGCGACGGTGGCGTTACTCTTTATGAGGCGGATATTCGCCCACCAGAACGCTACCTGATGGAGCGTTTTATCAACGCACCGGTGCTGGTGCAAGGCGAGGTATATAACGGCGCGCTGATTAACGCACGCATGAAGCCTGCACCGCAGTACCGCCCGGCGCTGAGATGGGTCTCGCTTGATATCGAAACCAGCCGCCACGGGGAGCTCTACTGCATCGGCCTTGAAGGTTGTGGCGAGCGCACGGTGTACATGCTTGGCCCTGAAACGCCATCGGGTTACACGGTGGATTTTCATCTTGAATATGTCACCAGCCGCCCGCAGTTGCTGGAAAAACTCAATGACTGGTTCGCCCGACATGACCCGGATGTGCTTATCGGCTGGAACCTGGTGCAGTTCGATCTGCGCGTGTTGCAAAAGCACGCCGAACGCTATGGTGTTCCGCTACGCCTGGGACGCGGCGGCATGGCCATTGAGTGGCGCGAGCATGGCTTTAAGCCCGGCGTGTTTTTTGCCCAGGCCCACGGTCGGCTCATCGTTGACGGCATAGAGGCACTGAAATCGGCCTTCTGGAACTTCTCCTCCTTTTCGCTGGAAGCGGTGTCGCAGGAATTGCTCGGTGAAGGTAAGTCAATTGACGATCCGTGGCACCGCCTGGGGGAAATCGAACGGCGCTTTAACGAAGATAAGCCCGCGCTTGCCGTCTACAACCTCAAAGACTGCGAGCTGGTAACGCGCATTTTCCACAAAACGGACATCATGCCGTTTTTACTGGAGCGTGCGACGGTGAACGGCCTGCCTGCCGACCGCCACGGCGGCTCGGTTGCCTCTTTTGGCCATCTTTATTTCCCGCGTATGCACCGTAGCGGCTTTGTTGCCCCTAACCTCGGCTCAGTAGCTCCCCAGGCCAGTCCAGGCGGCTTTGTGATGGACTCAAGTCCTGGCCTGTACGACTCCGTGTTGGTGCTGGATTACAAAAGTCTGTATCCGTCCATCATCCGCACCTTTCTTATCGACCCGGTTGGGCTGGTAGAAGGCATGGCGCAACCCGATAACGCCCACAGCGTACCGGGCTTTCTTGACGCCTGGTTCTCACGTGACAAACACTGTCTGCCCGCGATTGTGACAGATATCTGGCAGGGGCGCGAAGTCGCCAAACAACATAACAACAAGCCGCTGTCGCAGGCGCTGAAAATCATCATGAACGCCTTTTATGGCGTGCTGGGCACCAGTGCCTGTCGTTTTTTTGACCCGCGTCTTGCCTCATCTATCACCATGCGCGGCCACGCTATCATGCGCAAGACCCGCGAACTGATAGAAGCACAGGGCTTTGAGGTGATTTATGGCGATACTGATTCCACCTTTGTCTGGCTGAAAAAGGCGCACGATGAAGCCAGCGCCAGCGCGATTGGTCAGCAGCTGGTAGCGCACGTCAACCAGTGGTGGCGTGCGCACCTGCGTGAGGAGTGGAACCTTGAGAGCGCACTGGAGCTGGAGTTTGAGACCCATTTTTGTCGCTTTCTGATGCCCACCATTCGTGGTGCCGAAACCGGCAGTAAAAAGCGCTATGCAGGGATGATTCGCGAAGATGGTCGAGAGCGCATGGTATTTAAAGGGCTGGAAACGGTGCGTACTGACTGGACGCCGCTGGCACAGCAGTTTCAGCAGCAACTGTACCAGCGCATTTTTCGCAACGAGCCGTGGGAAGACTACGCCCGCGAAACGGTCGCCAGCCTGATGGCCGGTGAGCTTGACGATAAGCTGGTCTATCGCAAACAGCTGCGCCGCCCGCTCGCCGAATACCAGCGCAATGTGCCGCCCCACGTGCGCGCCGCGCGCCTGGCCGATGAGGAAAACCAGCGTCTGGGTCGCCCCATGCGTTACCAGAACCGGGGCAGTATTAAATACGTCTGGACCACCGCCGGGCCGGAGCCGCTGGATTATCTGCACTCGCCCATTGACTATGAACACTATCTGACACGCCAACTGGAACCTGTGGCTGAAGGCATCCTGCCCTTTGTCGATGGGGATTTTGCTACACTGGTAACAGGGCAATTAGGGTTATTTTGACAGGTGACGAATGCGTTACCTTCCAGTACCATAGCGCCCTTTCCTTTTTACTGAACCCAATTTTATACACCCGCCGCACCACTTGCGTGGGGTGAACTCCACCCTGAATAATGCGCTGCTGCAACAGCATTTATGACGGGATGATTGCCTGCAAATTTCAGATAAACAGAGCCCAATAGATATGCCATTTACTCTTGGACAGCGCTGGATCAGCGATACGGAAAGTGAACTCGGACTCGGCACCGTAGTGGCGATGGACGCCCGCACGGTAACACTGCTCTTTCCGGCCATCGGTGAAAATCGTCTGTACGCCAGAAGCGACGCCCCTATCACTCGCGTCATGTTTAACCCAGGCGATGTTATTACCAGCCACGACGGCTGGCTGCTCAAGGTAGAAGATGTTCAGGAACAAAACGGCCTGCTGACCTACATCGGCACCCGTGAAGACACCCAGGAAACCGGCGTACAGCTGCGTGAAGTGCTGCTCGACAGCAAACTCGTGTTCAGTAAACCGCAGGACAGACTGTTTGCCGGTCAGCTCGACAGGATGGACCGATTTGCGCTGCGCTATCGCGCCCGTAAATACCAGAGCGAGCAATATCGCCAGCCGTGGAGCGGCCTGCGCGGTATGCGTACCAACCTTATTCCCCACCAGTTGCATATCGCCCGCGATGTGGGCCGCCGCCATGCGCCGCGCGTGCTGCTGGCTGACGAAGTGGGTCTTGGCAAAACCATCGAAGCCGGGATGATAATCCACCAGCAACTGCTGTCAGGCGCCGCTGAGCGCGTGCTGATTGTGGTGCCGGAAACCCTGCAACACCAGTGGCTGGTCGAAATGCTGCGCCGTTTCAATCTGCGTTTTGCCCTGTTTGATGATGACCGCTACGCCGAGGCCCAGCACGAATCCGATAACCCGTTTGATACCGAGCAACTGGTGATTTGCTCGCTCGATTTCGTACGCCGTAGCAAACAGCGCCTGGAGCATCTTAGCGATGCCCAATGGGATTTGCTGGTAGTAGACGAGGCTCATCATCTGGTCTGGAGTGAGGATGCGCCGAGTCGTGAATATCAGGCCATCGAACAAATTGCCAGCCATACGCCAGGCGTGCTGCTGCTAACCGCAACGCCGGAGCAGTTAGGGATGGAGAGCCATTTCGCGCGCCTGCGCCTGCTCGACCCGAACCGCTTTCACGACTTTGCTCAGTTTGTTGAAGAACAAAAAAATTATCGCCCGGTGGCGGATGCCGTGGCACTGTTGCTGGCTGGCAACCGCCTGAGCAACGATGAACTCAATACCTTAAGCGAGCTGATTGGCGAGCAGGACATTGAACCGCTGCTGCAAACCGCGAACAGCGAGCGTGATGGCAGCGAGGCCGCACGCCAGGAGCTGATTACCATGCTGCTGGACCGCCACGGCACCAGCCGCGTGCTATTTCGTAACACCCGTAACGGTGTGAAAGGCTTCCCGCAACGTGAATTGCACACTATCCGTTTACCACTGCCCACCCAGTACCAGACCGCCATTAAGGTTTCCGGCATCATGGGGGCGCGTAAATCGGCTGAAGACCGCGCACGCGACATGCTCTATCCGGAGCAGATTTACCAGGAATTTGAAGGTGACACCGGTACCTGGTGGAACTTCGACCCGCGTGTTGAGTGGTTGATGGGTTGGCTGACCAGCCACCGTTCGCAGAAGGTGCTGGTGATTTGCGCCCGCGCCGATACGGCGCTACAGCTTGAGCAGGTGCTGCGTGAGCGTGAAGGCATTCGTGCCGCGGTGTTCCATGAAGGCATGTCGATTATCGAACGTGACCGTGCCGCTGCCTGGTTTGCCGAGGAAGACACTGGCGCACAGGTATTACTGTGCTCGGAAATTGGTTCTGAAGGCCGTAACTTCCAGTTTGCCAGCCATCTCATTATGTTCGACCTGCCGCTTAACCCTGACCTGCTGGAACAGCGCATCGGTCGTCTGGACCGCATCGGCCAGGCCCATGATATCCAGATACACGTACCGTATCTTGAGAAAACCGCTCAGTCGGTGCTGGTACGCTGGTACCACGAAGGTCTCGACGCCTTTGAACATACCTGCCCAACCGGGCGCACCATTTATGATGAAGTGCGTGAACCGCTGACCAACTACCTGGCCAACCCGGAGAATGCCGACGGTTTTGACGAGCTGATTGCTACCAGCCGTAAAAAACACGACGCGTTGAAAATCCAGCTTGAACAGGGCCGCGATCGCCTGCTGGAAATTAACTCCAACGGTGGCGAAAAAGCGCAAGTGCTGGCCGATGAGATTGCCGCGCAGGACAACGACACGGCGTTGGTCAACTTTGCGATGAACCTGTTTGACATCATCGGGATCAACCAGGACGACCGCGGCGAGCACATGATCGTGCTCACGCCGTCAGATCATATGCTGGTACCGGACTTCCCGGGCCTGCCGGAAGACGGCTGCACCATCACCTTTAACCGCGACGTGGCGCTGTCGCGTGAAGACGCGCAGTTTGTTACCTGGGAGCATCCGCTGATTCGCAACGGGCTGGATCTGATTCTTTCCGGCGATACCGGCAGCAGCGCGATGTCGCTTTTGAAAAACAAAGCCCTGCCAGTTGGTACGTTGCTGCTGGAACTGGTGTACGTGGTGGAAGCCAAAGCGCCGAAGTATTTGCAGCTTAACCGTTTCCTGCCGCCAACACCGGTGCGTATGCTGATGGACAAAAACGGCGTCAACCTCTCAGCTCAGGTGGAGTTTGAAAGCTTTAACCGCCAGCTGAGCGCGGTGAATCGCCATACCGGTAGCAAGCTGGTTAACGCTATTCAGCAGGACGTGCACCAGCTGCTGCAACAGGCAGAAAGCCAGGTACAGGAAGAAGCGCAGGCGCTGATTAAGGCCGCGCGTGACGAAGCGGATGAGAAACTGAGCGCTGAATATTCGCGTCTTGAAGCGCTCAAAGCGGTGAACCCGAACATCCGTGACGACGAACTGAGCGCTATCGAAAGCAACCGCCAGCAGGTGCTTGAAGCCCTGGAACAGGCAAGCTGGCGCCTGGATGCGCTACGACCGATAGTCGTGACGCACCAGTAACCGGAGGCCGTATGATGGAGGCGTACAATCCGCCGCAGGAGCCGTGGCTGGTCATTCTGTATCAGGATGACCACATTATGGTGGTGAATAAGCCAAGCGGGCTGCTGTCGGTGCCGGGCAGGCTTGAGGAGCACAAGGACAGCGTGATGACACGTATCCAGCGCGACTACCCTCAGGCGGAGTCGGTACACCGCCTCGATATGGCCACCAGCGGCGTGATTGTCGTCGCGCTCACCAAACAGGCTGAGCGCGAGCTTAAGCGCCAGTTTCGCGAACGTGAGCCGAAGAAGCAGTACCTGGCGCGGGTAGGCGGCCATCCGGCGAAGGCCGAAGGGCTGGTAGATTTACCGTTAATTTGCGACTGGCCGAACCGGCCAAAGCAGAAGGTGTGCTATGAAACAGGCAAACCGGCGCAAACCGAGTATGAAGTACTGGAGTACGCGCCAGATAACACGGCGCGCATTCTGCTCAAACCAATTACCGGGCGCTCGCATCAGCTGCGCGTGCATATGCAGGCACTGGGCCATCCCATTTTAGGTGACAGGTTTTATGCCACGCCTGAGGTACTGGCAATGGCACCACGGCTGTTACTCCATGCCTGGACGCTGACGATTACCCATCCGCAGTTTGGAAACAGTATGACGTTTAAGGCGCCCGTGGATTTTTAGTTCTGCCTGGGGGAGGTTGAATCTGCTCAATGCTCACTGATGAGCGTTTTTGTCGTTCGAGTTGGGTTCTGTGCCGGGTGTCGTTTCGTTCGCTTACGTTGAATAGTTCAGTGGGTGCTTCGTTTATTCTATTGCGGGAAGTTCAGTGATGTTCCGTTCACTTGAAGCCCGACAACAAATGAAATTTCATTTGCGGTGAAGGGGCAAAGAGGGGCACCGCCCCCTCTTTGCAACCTCTTGCGGCCCCGCAAAGAAATCGCCGCCCGTTGGGCGCTGCGCTCACCTCTAGGCTCTCAGCTTGCGGCCGGCTCGACTCGTGATTACCCGGCCCTCCCTGGGCCTCGCCCCTTCGGGCCAACACCTGCGGCGTTGTTCAACATTGCTCCCGGCAATATCGTCCTGTCTCGTTTCGCCTCAGCCCGCCATCCCTGCGGTTTGACCTTGTCTTCCGGCTCGCCGATTTCAGCGGGGTCAGCAACCCTACACTGTAAGCCTGTGCACGTTAAAAGCGATAAAGAGTGCTGTTAGTTTACTAAAGTAAAGTGCTGGCGGTCTGGCTTTGCCTTCTGGCCTTATTGCTTCATAAGGGAAGAATAAAAAGATTATTTGCCGATGCGCAGGCACAAAAAAGGGGCTTTTGGCCCCTTTATCAGAAAATACGCACATAACACGTAAAAGTCCGTGTTTTACTTAAAACCCTTTTGCTCTTTGATCAGTTCCCACGCCTTCTGGATTTCCTGAGTTTTTTGTTTCGCCATCTCGATCATTTCTGGGGGCAAACCTTTAGCGACCAGTTTATCCGGGTGATGTTCGCTCATGAGCTTACGGTACGCGCGCTTGATAGTGGCCTGGTCATCATTCGGGTTCACGCCGAGCACATCGCAGGCATCTGCAAGCGTGGGACCACGCTGCGTCTGCGCGCCGCCATGGCTGT
>JALAGK010000088.1 GCA_022712475.1 Enterobacteriaceae bacterium | reverse complement strand
CTATCTGACTCGTGCTGCCCAGGCCGCACGTCTCTTTTGGTAAACAGACGAGGCGGCCTGCGGCACGGCCCTTGCCTGCAGGCTGAATCACACATAACCGTTGTACCATCGCCAAACTCCCTTACTCGCCTGGCAGCGACCCGGTAAACGCTTTATGCTCTTTTGATGAACGTTGTTGCCAGCCCGTGGGCTGCAACCGTCAGCGCTAACCGCCTGACCCCGACCTTCAGGAGAATAAAAAATGCAACGGACATCTGATGCGCTGGCAGGCCGCGCCGCTGCCCTTTTCTTCCCGATGGCGCTGATACTGTTCGACTTTTCTGCCTATCTCACGACCGACATGATTCAACCGGGCATTCTGAACGTGGTGCGCGAGTTCAATGCCGACGTAAGCCTGGCGCCTGCCTCGGTGAGCCTGTTTATGGCAGGCGGAATGGCGCTACAATGGCTGCTCGGCCCGCTCTCTGACCGTATTGGCCGCCGACCAGTGCTGCTGACGGGTGCGCTGATTTTTACCCTTGCCTGCCTTGCCACGCTGTTCGCTACGACAATGGAGCAATTTCTTGCCGCACGCTTTGTGCAGGGCACCAGTGTGTGTTTTATTGCAACCGTCGGTTATGTATGCGTGCAGGAAGCCTTTGAGGAAAAGAAATCGATTCGTCTGATGGCGATTGTCACCTCCGTGGTATTAGTTGCCCCCATCATTGGTCCGTTACTTGGTGCGGTTTTAATGCATTTTTTTCACTGGAAAGTGCTGTTTGGGCTGATTGGTATTATAGGGTTTGTTGCCTGGCTCGGGCTGTTGCTAAACATGCCAGAAACCATCACCAGACGCGATACACCTTTCACGGCACGCGCCGTCGCGCAGGATTTTAAGCACGTTTTTTGCAACCGTATTTTCCTTATTGGCGCGCTAACGCTGGCGTGCAGCTATATCCCACTCATGACGTGGGTCGCGCTGTCGCCTTTGATTCTGATTGAAGATGCAGGGCTTAGCGCTTCTGCCTTTGCCTGGACACAGGTCCCGGTATTTGGTGCTGTCATCGTTGCAAATATGACCGTCGCGCGCTTTATCAAGGACCCCACCTCGCCGCGCTTTATTACTGCCTGCGCACCTGTACTGCTACTGGGGCTCGCTATAGCAACGGTGGGATACCTTGCGGGTACGCATGCATGGGTCTGGTCAATCGTGGGTATGACGCTTTTTGCCTTCGGTATTGGTCTTATCTTCCCGACGCTGTTTCGCTTTACATTATTTTCTAACAGCCTGCCCAAAGGTACCGTCTCTGCCTCACTCAATATTCTGATACTCAGTATCTCCGCTACCTCGGTGGAACTGGCGCGCTGGGTGTATAGCAATGCAGGCGGACAATTATCATTTCATCTGTTGGGGTTGGCAGCAGGCAGCCTCGCTCTGCTCTGCCTCTCGGCTCTGCTAAAACGCGTAAAAGCCCACCGTAACACCACTGGCGCGACGCAGGAATCAGAGCACTCCTCGTAATACTTCGCGCCAGCGTTGTGTCTACAACGCTACTGCGGGTATTCAAGCCGCTCCGGGTGGCGCTGCATGATAACCCGGCCAAGGCGTACAGATGCGCGCGCCTTTGCCTGGCGGCGTACTACCTCGTAGTCATCTTCTGCATCCAGAATCACCAGGTTTGCCGGGCGCCCTGGTTCAAGACCGTAATTGTCACCCAGACTCAGCGTCCTGGCGCTATTATCGGTAACAAAGTCCAGACTACGCTGTAAATCTTCATAGCCCATCATGTGGCAGATATGCAGCCCGGCTTCCAGTACACGCAAAATATTGCCGTTACCGAGCGGATACCAGGGGTCCTTAATGGAGTCCTGCCCAAAACAAACGTTCATCCCGGCGTGATCGAGTTCGGCCACGCGCGTCACACCACGCCGCTTTGGCCAGGTATCAAAACGTCCCTGTAAATGAATACTCTCCGTCGGGCAGGAAACAAAGTTAATGCCGGAGCGTTTGAGCAGGCGGAACAACTTTGAACAGTAGGCATTGTCATAAGAGCCCATCGCAACCGTGTGGCTGGCCGTCACCCGCGTCCCCATGTCGCGCACCCGCGCTTCTTCCGCCAGCACTTCAAGAAAGCGTGACTGAGGATCATCGGTTTCATCGCAGTGTACATCCACCAGACAGCCGCTACGCTGTGCAAGCTCCATCAGGAACTTTATTGAACTAACGCCCTGCTCACGAGTGTTCTCAAAATGTGGAATACCGCCGACCACGTCGGCCCCCATTTCCACAGCTCGCGCCATAAGCGCCCGTCCATCAGGGAATGACTCAATCCCTTCCTGTGGAAACGCCACAATCTGCAAATCAACCAGATTACGTGCTTCTTCTCTTACCTCCAGCATGGCCTGGAGTGCAGCAAGGCTCGGATCCGTGACGTCAACGTGGGTACGCACATGTTGAATGCCGTGGTCACGCAACAAGCCGATGGCCGTCAATGCCCGACGTTTGGTATCCTCATGAGTAATAGTCGCCTTACGCTGCCCCCAACGTTCAATACCTTCAAACAACGTGCCGCTCATATTCCACTCAGGCTCGCCTGCCGTTAACACGGCATCAAGATGAATATGCGGTTCCACCAGCGGTGGAATAACCAGCCCACCAGCGGCATCCAGGTTCCCTTCCTGAGCCACGCAGAGTTGCGGCTGTGCAGTAATGCTCTGGATACGTTCATCCTGCAAAGTAATACTGTATAGCCCTGTCCTGCGGCGCAAACGCGCGTTAACGACTTTCATGTTGACTCCTTACAGATATTTAGTGGCAGCCTCCCGCATAGTGCACACATTCTCGCGCCAGCAACAGGACTCATTAGCACGTTTATCACACAATGCGAGGTGCAGCGCAAACACTCTGAAATAGCCGAAAATAACGATAACCATCAGGGGTAATATGGATGAAACAGGCGGGAAGCAGCGTAGAGATAAAGTGACAACTGCCAGCCGGTAAAGCCAGCAGCTAACACCTGTAG
>JALAGK010000087.1 GCA_022712475.1 Enterobacteriaceae bacterium | reverse complement strand
GCGCTGGGTTAAGCGGGCGCTATACGCGCCCGCCCGGTTCAGGCGAGCCTGGGAAAAGTAGCCACTTTTTCACGCAGCAGGCTCGCCTCACTGCGTGGCACCACGCCCTTTAGGTCATGGATAAACGTCTGTTGCCAGTGGTTGATATCGTTTTTACGCACCACATCGAGCATTTCACTGTGGCGTGACAGGCGTTCGGCGAGCGGCATTGTCAACGCCCGATGCAGCGCACTTGCAACGTCGTCACGATCGTAGGGGTTTACAATCAGCGCTGAAGTCAACTCCTGAGCGGCTCCCGCAAACTGCGAAAGCACCAACACGCCGGGGTTGTCCGGGTTTTGTGCCGCCACATACTCTTTTGCCACCAGATTCATCCCGTCGCGCAGTGGCGTTACCAGCCCCACATCAGCGTAGCGATAGATTTTCATCAGCAGGCGGCGGTCAAAATGCTGGTTGAGGTAATAGAGCGGCGTCCAGCCAAGTTGACCATATTTACCATTAATACGCCCGGCTTCAGTCTCCAGTTGATGGCGGATATCCTGATAGGCCTGCACATCACCGCGTGACGTCGGCGCTATCTGGGTGTAACGAATTTTGCCGCGGTGCTGCGGGTAGTTTTCCAGCAGCGACTCAAACGCAGCAAAGCGCTCCGGTAGCCCTTTTGAATAATCCAGCCGCTCCACGGAGAAAATATTGCGAATACCGCTCAGTTCTCTTTTCAGTTCCACGAGCTTAGGCGGCAAGGGTTCAGCGGCCTGCTCGGCTATCTCTTCAGGCTCAATGCCAATCGGATACACCTCAGTGCAAAAACGCTTCCCCCAGGCGCTATGGCTATGCCCGTCTCCTCCAGTCAGGCGGGTCTGGGCCGCAACACAGTCGAGAAAGGCACTGCGGTCGGTTTCAGTCTGAAAACCAAGCAGATCGTAGTCACACAACTGCTCGAGAAGGGCAGCATGAGGCGGGAGCGCGTTAAAGATTTCCGGCGTTGGGAACGGGATATGTAAAAAGAAGCCAATGCGATTGGTCACACCGCGCTTTCGCAGTTCATGTGCAAATGGCAGTAGATGGTAATCATGCACCCAAATGATATCGTCAGGCTTCAGCAATGCCAGCAGCTTATCAGCAAGCAACGCGTTCACCCGCTGGTAGCCTTCCCACGCCTCACGCTGATAGTTGACTAAATCAAGCCGATAGTGAAACGCAGGCCACAAGACCGCATTAGAAAACTGACAGTAATACTGGTCATAATTCTCTTCGCTTAAATCAAATGACGCCCAGGTGATATTGTCATGAGTCTGCGTTTGCAATGGGGCACTTTCATCACCAATTTCACCACTCCAGCCAAACCAGAGGCCGCCTGCAGTTTTTAGCGCCCCAAGAATGCCAACAGCCAACCCGCCAGCACCGCTCTTCTTTTCGTCCGGCGGTGCAATACGATTAGAAACGACGACTAAACGAGTCATTGCCAGCCCTCCTCACAGGAATAGATTCTTGTTTTTGTTCGAGTTGGTGGGTTGTTTGTTCCAGCCAGCGATAAACGGCCTGTACATCTTCAAGCCGACGCTGCGCCTGGGTTTCTCCTTTACCAACCTTGATGCTAATGCCACCAAGGCGGTTGACGACCTCAAATCCAGCCTCATCGGTCAGATCGTCCCCCAGAAACACCGGCATGCGCCCAGAAAATGGCGCTTCTTGCATAAATGCAGCAATAGCCGCCCCTTTACTGATGCCCTGTGGCTTAATCTCCAGCACGCATTTGCCCGGCTGGAGCGCCAGCTCGGGGTACTCGGCCACCAGCCTGCGGCCAAGCGCCAGGACGGCCTGCTCATGCTGCAAAGCCTGGCGATAATGCAGCGCAAACGCCATGCCTTTGGGCTCGAGCCGCGTGCCGTCCAGCGCTGCCAGCCCGGCCTGCAGCCGTTCGCACAGCGTTTTTTCCAGCGCCGGGGCCAGCGTAACACAGTGTTTTTTTCCATTGATGTCACGACGCTCTGCCCCATGCACACCCGCGAGCGGCAAGTGCAATGGTGCGCTAAGCCTGTCCAGCTCGGACATAGAGCGCCCTGAAATCAATGCCACGGCTCCGTCAGTTTCTTCTGCCAGCTGTTGCAAATGCTCGCGCACCGTCTGCGGGATAAAGACCTGCTCCGGTTGCGGTTTGATGTCGGCCAGCGTGCCATCAAGGTCGAAGAAGAAGGCGTAAGAGCCAGGAGCGAGGGGCGGTACGGATGATACTTCTGTCACCAGTTGTCTCCTCATAATAGCTCTGGGCGGCAGTAAGGCCGCCCATTGATAAGCTAAGTAAGTATAGACAGTGTGACCCAGATCGCCATTTTCACCGGGGCAGCGAACTTATGGCGCATCTCAGAGCGCGTGCAGCACTCTGATTGATTAGCCTTTTTTCACCTTCATTATCCACTCGATGCGCTAAACGCGACGTTTTGCCTGTTGCTTGTAGCTGTCAAAAATCACCGCCGCCAGCAGGATAAGACCCCGTACGACATACTGAGAGAATGGTGAGATATTGAGCAAATTCATGGCATTTTCCACGGTACCGAGGATAAGCACGCCTGCCACAACATAAGAGATTTTACCAATCCCTCCCTTTAGTGAGACGCCGCCCAGCACACACGCTGAGATAACCACCAGCTCATAACCAATGGAAGTCATCGGTTGACCGCTGGTCATGCGTGAAGCCAGGATGATACCCGCAGCTGCCGACACCAGTCCGGAGAGCACAAAAATGATGATACGAGTGCGTACCACGGGCACACCAGCAAGTCTTGCAGCCTCTTCATTGCCGCCAATGGCCAGCGTGTTGCGTCCAAAGGTCGTTTTGTTGAGCAGGAAGCCGAAAATGGCCATGCAGCCCACGGTCAACCAGATGGGCGCAGGCAACCCAAACCAGCTGGCATAGCCGAGCGTAAAAAAGCGCTCATCTTCAATGCCCACTGCTTTACCTTCAGAAATAATGTACGCCAGGCCTCGCACAATCTGCATGGTTGCAAGCGTGGTTATCAATGCATTGATTTTCAGCTTCGCAATAACAAAGCCATTAACCAACCCACTGGCAGCGCCCAACAAGAGTCCGGCCAGTACACCCAACCACAGACTTTCACTCAGGTTAATCACCACGGCAGTGGTGACGCCTGCACAGGCAATAACTGAAGCCACTGACAGGTCAAAATCGCCGGAGGCCAGACAAAACAACATGCCGCAAGCCACAATACCCGACATGGAAATCGCCAACCCCAACCCCTTCATGTTAACGAAGGTGGCGAAGTTCGGTACAAAAACAGCACAGCCGATAAACAGCACGGCAAAGACCACCAGCATACCGAAGCGGTCCCAGATGCGGCCAAAAGTGAACTGTGGTTTTGGCGCGCCAGATGCGGTTACAGAAGACATAATGGCTCCTTAATTAAGCGACGGCCTGGCCTGCGCCCGGCATGGCAAGACGTAGTATCTGTTGTTCACTGGCTTCATCACGCAGGCATTCGCCAGCCATTTCCCCCTCACGCATTACCAGAATGCGGTCAGCAACGCCGAGCACCTCCGGCAAATCACTTGAGGCAAACAGCACCGCCACACCACGTTCGGCCAGTGCGTATATCACGCTATAAATTTCATGCTTTGCGCCAATATCAATGCCGCGCGTCGGCTCATCGAGCATGATTATCTTCATCTCCTCCGACAACCAGCGGCCCAGTATGGCCTTCTGCTGATTACCGCCGGATAGGTTCATAATGAGCTGTTGCGCACCAGGAGTTTTGATGTTCAGACTCTGGATATGGCGCTGCGCGTTATGCTGCTCCCACTGGTTATCAATAAGGCAACCCGCCGTCACGTGACGGCGGCGTGCACTGATATTGATGTTTTCCTGCACCGAGTGCACAGGGATAATACCGTCCGCTTTGCGATCTTCCGGGCACAGCATCATCCCGGCGCGGATCGCGGCTCCTGGTTCGCGAATGTTGACCGGTTCACCATCGATATACACCTGCCCGGCGGTAATCTGAGTGCCGCCAAAAAGTCCTTTCATCAATTCGCTACGCCCGGCCCCTACCAGTCCAAACAGGCCGACAATCTCCCCACTTTTCACGGCTAAGCTTACTGCGGCACGCACGCCCGGTGCTTTCACGGTCTCCACCCGCAGGCGCTCTGCGCCATAATCACGTGCCCGCCAACCGTAGATGTCGCTGATATCGCGCCCGACCATGGCCTGTACTAACTGCTCCTGGCCAACCGTACCCGCATCGTTAAAGGTCTGGACATAGCGCCCATCTTTAAAAACGGTAATCGCGTCGCTTAACGCAAAAATCTCTTCCATGCGGTGAGAAACATACAAAATCACTTTGCCTTCACGCTTAAGCTCGCGGATAACGCGAAACAGATGCTCAATTTCACGCGCAGACAACGAGCTGGTCGGCTCGTCAAAGGCAATGATTTGCGCATTACGGGTCAGTGCCTTGGCAATTTCCACCATCTGCCACTGACCAATCGACAGGTATTTGAGCGGCGTTTGCGGGTCAATATCCAGCCCCAGATGGGTGAG